>JAEUQL010000154.1 GCA_016789295.1 Blastocatellia bacterium
TGAAGAAATGGAGCATTCTTCATTGCTTCAAGGAAGTTTGGAGAAAAGGCTAGAGCTGTCTTTGGCGTTCCATCTGAAAGCAACACCCGAAACTCGCCTGCTGGGTTGTTATAATCTCCAGACCTTGAAAATGGCTGTTTTGTCTGTGGGTTCATACCAAAATCTGGATAGAAATCTTTCCACTGCACAGTCCCAAAACCAGGAACTTCAACAGTTGCATTGCGTTTGAGAACAATCTCTTGAGCCTGCCCCGACCCATCTTTTGACTGCAACAGAAGAGTTACAGAACGTGCACTGTTCATCTGGTCAAAGCTTGCTTGAAAGAAACGATAGCCTTTGAAATCTACTGGCTCGTTGAGGTGGACGTTGCCTTTGAAAAGCTGTTCTTTCTCCTTGAACACTACTGTAGTGTGCCAGTCAAGAGTGTTTTGTGGACTTAGATCTTTCTTGCTACTGTCTATAAGGTCTTGCTTTATATCTACACACTCTATGGTGAATGGTAGTGGAAACTTTTTGACAGAATCATCTACACCAAGTGCAAAGAAATTTTCTGATATCTGCCCTGGCTGAAACTGTATTACACCCTTCTGTCCCCACTTGTTGCCAACGAACCAGCCTATCAAAATCATGAGTAAAGCAACGTGCACAACGCAGAAAGCATATCGGTTCCAAACTCCGCGCTCTGTAAATATGGTCAACATACCATCCTTGCTTTCTGTAACCCGTATCCTAAAGAGCGTTATCTTTGCAAAAATATCTCCTATAGGGCCAAGTATCTGCATCCAACGCGGCATCATTACTCGACGGCAATGCGCATAGATCTTATCAACAAATTCACGGTTAAAAGCCGATGCTGGAAATTTTAGTGCAGTGCTCCAAGGTTGGTATCGTATGCCATTTTCAGAGATTGTGTATTGAGGACTTGTGAAAAATCGCCAGTATCCAGGTATTCTGTCGATACTAGCCAAAATAATATTTAGGCTCAAAATCAGCAGTAGTAGATTGAAATACCAAGTATGATATATGTCCATAAAACCGAGCGTTTTATAGATAGACCTTTCTGCAGGTGTCAAAGAGTCATAGAATTTAGGAAAATCTGAGGTACCTTCTTGAACCACAAAAGTTCCTATAGCAGAAAATATTGCCAAAACAACAAGTATTATAATTCCAAACCTTACTGAACTAAGAACACGAAGCAGTTTGTCTATTGGAGTCTCCTGCTTTCGCTCTCTCACTTTCGTAGCTTCGCTGTTTATCTTCTCTTCTATTTGTGACTGTGAATCAACCTTTGTAGACATTTCTTAAACCTCTCACGATCTGTAACTATCCTAAAAACTGAGTTTTGGTGAGTCAATTGTTAAAAAGCTTTGTTAATATGGTAGTTTGGCACTATTGAAAAGCAGACTTTACTGACTCTACAGAAAGATATTGGCAAACAGCTTTCCAGATGAGCAAACCACCTACACATCTTCTTCTCTGTTCTCAAAAGACGGTTACAGAAAATAGAACAAAACGCATATAGACTTAGCCTATTTCTGTTTTGGCCAGAGTGGAAGGCTAACTTCAATGTTTTCGTGTGGTCGAGGAATAACGTGAACGCTAAGTAGCTGGCCTACCCTTCTAGCAGCTATCGCTCCAGCTTCAGTAGCAGCTTTTACTGCAGCTACATCACCGCGAACGATCACCGTTACCATAGCATCACCAATCTTTTCGTATCTTATTAAACGCACATTTGCTGCTTTAACCATGGCATCAGCAGCCTCTATTGTAGCAACCAATCCTTTGGTCTCTATCATTCCCAGAGCTTCCATTAGCTACTTCCTTACTCAATTGATATTTCGAAAAGGCTTGATTAAAACTCCACTATAGATTGAAAAGCCCCAAAAAGCAATCTAACTCTTCTAAAGAGAAACCCTCTTGGAAAGTCAAAACTAACTTTTTCGGACTTTTTTATTTAGGCTACTATCTAAAAACCATTACAACTGCTACTGTCCAACAATGCTAAAGATGAGGAATATATGAAAAAGACTAAAAATAAACTGCTTTCAATAGCTGTTATCCTATTTTGGGCAACGATTGTCTATGCCTTCTCTTCTGGCCCACCCCCTTCAAACACTGCTGCTCCAGGAGAAAATAACTGCACACAGTGTCATGGAGGATCACCAAACACTGGTGGTGGCAATGCAACTCTCATGGGTTTGCCACAACAAGGTTATGTACCAGGAACTAGATACAATTTAACTGTGACTATTTCACAAACGGGTCGTTCCAGATGGGGATTCCAATTGACAGCACTTACAGAGGCAGGTGCTTCTGCTGGAACATTTGAAACAGCCGACGCAAATACTCAAAGAATCTCTGGAAATATTGGTGGTAACACCAGAAATTATATACAACACACAACAACTGGAACTCAAAGAGGTCAGCAGAACTCTGCTACATTCAATTTTTCTTGGACTGCTCCAACCTCTGCAGTTGGCAACATAACATTTTTCTTAGCTGCAAATGCAGCAAACAACAATGGGGCTTCATCAGGAGACAGTATCTACCTTGTTAGTACACGGCTTGTGCCAGCAGCATCAATGCCAGCCACCCCAACTATAACTGCTGCTTCACCAAATAGTGGCCCAGCAACTGGTGGAACAGTCGTTACAATAGCTGGGACAGGCTTTAGAAATGCTAGCAGCGTTAGTTTCGGCTCAAACTCTGCTTCCACAACTTTTGTTGATGAACGAACCCTCCGCGCCACCACTCCTGCAGGCAATGCTGGTTCTGTTGACATCACAGTGAGAAATCCTGATGGACAAGTTGCTACCTTGCGACAAGGTTTCACCTATGATAGCTCCTCAGTCCCTGCTCCAACACTGATGACTATCAATCCACCCACTGGATCTACTGCCGGTGGAACAGAAGTTACTCTTACAGGAACAAATTTTGCTCAAGGTGCCAGAGTGATGATTGGGCGAGAAGCTACAGTTACTTCTGTTACTTCTTCACAGATAGTTGCCACTACTCAGCCAAATGATGCAGCAATAGTCGATGTTGTAGTGATCAATCCAGACGGCCAAACCACAAGACTTAATGGCGGTTTTACTTATACAGGTGAGCAGCAACAGCCTTCTCTAAGACTGCTTACACCAAATGGAGGCGAAGTTCTCAGTGCCGGTGGACTTCCATTCCTAGTAACTTGGTCACAGATGAGTTCTTCTTCAGCTACACAAATGCTTGAACTATCGCTTGATGGTGGAACTACTTTTAGTACAATGATTGTTACTGATTTAACCTCTGACAGAACTTCTTTCTCATATGCTGTGCCATCTGGTATTACTGGCGATCAAGCACGCATCAGGATCAGTATTATAGATAATGGCTCAGTAATGACCGACATAAGTGATCAGAATTTTCGCGTACTGCCAGCACCAGTAGTCACAACTATTGTGCCAACTGTTGGAAGCTCTATCAAACTCAAGATCACTGGTTCAGGATTTCAGACTGGTGCAACTGTAGAGATTGATGGGACTGCAGCACCCAGCACCAAAGTTAGATCTGCTACTTCAATAAATGTCAAAAAGATCAGTGGTTCTCTTGCAGGTCAACAAGTAAAGGTCAAGGTCAGAAACCCAGATGGAACTATTTCTGCCGAGCAGACAGTTACTCTTCGGTAAACTGCAAAAATAGAGCATAATTTATGGGCACTTTTAGAGTGCCCATAACATTTTTAAAGCGAAGATTTATGAGAAAATTTCTGCTCTTAATACTGCTTCTTCTCTGTTCAACTGCGCAAGTTTTCGCCTTTCAACAGCTAGAAAAAGCTCTGGAAAAAGCCAAAGAGATGATTAAAAAACAGCAAGAGTTACCAGAAGAGAGTGTAGAGATTGAAGACACTCTTCCTGGTCTCATTGGTGCTGTAAGCAAAGGTGATATTAATAAGATTAAAGAATTGATAGCTTCCGGAGTAGATATTAATGAGAAAGAGAAAACTCTTGGCAAAACTGCTTTGATGGTTACAAGCTACCTTGAGGATGATACAACTGCTATCAATATAGTCAAACTTCTTCTCTCTTCTGGAGCTGATGTCAACCGCAGAGACAGCATTGGTAGGACAGTCTTATTAGACTCAATGGCGCGTGTAGAGCCAAATCCAGAACTTATAAAAATATTGCTTGAAGCTGGAGCAGACGTTAATGTTCATGATGGCTACGGAGACACTCCTTTCTTAACAGCTATTCTTAAAAAATCAGTGAATATTGAGATCTTAAAGCTCTTTCTTTTGGCAGGTCTTGACTTAAACACAAGAACTCAAACCGGAGTTCCAGTCTTGGCCATAGCAGCCATGCAAGACCAGACCGATGTACTAGATCTGTTCTTCAATAATGGAGTCAATGTCAATACTAGGTTTGCACCACAAGGTGAATCACTACTTTTTTGGGTAGCCGCTTATGGTTCAGTCAAGACAGCAGATTGGCTTATAAACAGAGGTGCAGATCCAGAGTTAAAAGATCTGAAAGGATATAAAGCTGTCTATTATGCAAAGAAAAGCAAAAATAGGACTGTGGAAGAGTTCTTAAAAAAGGTAAAAAATAAGAAGCCTTAAATTAAATCTCTGTCAATAGTGCCAAGTAAATATTGGTAGCTATTACATATCTGTAAAAAATGTAAATGTTAGAATTTGTAAGTAGTTTTATATATATTTTGAAAGGTTTTCTATGCTCTATCGGCAATTTATAAGCTCTATATGCTTGCTTCTTCTCTTCTTTTTTTCTGCTTATGCTCAAGAAAACAATAGCACTATCAGAGGTCGTGTCACATTGTCAGGTAAACCTTTAACAGGACTCAGTGTTGCTTTATCAAAAAAAAATGCATTCTCTGATGATCCAATACATATCAAAACAGACGAGGATGGCAGGTTTCAGTTCAATAATATTCCTGCTGGACAGTACTGCCTTACCCCAAATGCTCCTCAGTATAGCTTCAAAAAAACTCTATTTACTACATGTTTCAATGGGTTAATAGTTAGTGTTGGTGAAGCAGATACCACTGAAGAGATCGAAATTCAGCTTTCGCGAGGAGCTGTAATTACTGGGCAGATAACAGACAGTAATGGACAGTCTGTGATAGAAGAGCGCATACGCCTCATAAAAGCAGGAAATAATGCAGACCATGAAAGCATCGAACTAGGCCACTTATTTTTCTACACAGATGATCGTGGAATATTTCGTATTTATGGGCTGCAAGCAGGAAAATACTTGATTGCAATTGGTTCTGATACTACAAAAACTAGCCATCTTGAAGGGTACTCTAGATACAAGAAGACTTTTTACCCAGGAGTTACAGAAAAAACCTTAGCCAAAGAGATAGAAATTACAGAAGGTGAAGAAGTTAAAGAGTTAAACTTCAGCATTGCAGCAACAAAGAATGAAAAAAACTTTTCCATTGCAGGAAGGTTTATTGATAACAATAATAAGCCCGTTTCTGGCTTATACTTTAGACATTCTCCGATAATAGAAAATGGTACCTCTGTTCTTGGCATAGACTCTATGTCAGATCAAGATGGAGAGTTTCGTATTGAAAACCTAATACCAGGAAAGTATGAACTTACTGTCTTACAACCTACCGACCGCAACATCTATGCTGAACCTTTCCAATTCGAAATTGTGGACAAAAACCTTATAGGAATTGAAATAAAGCTACAAACAGGAAGCTTGATTACTGGCAATATTGTTCTAGAAGGCACTATAGACGAGACTATTTTAGCTAGGATAAAATCTTTGAACTTTTCCTGTTCTGTCTCTCCAACAGAAGGAAGTTTTACCACAAGAAGCCGCATGATTGGCTATCCTGTGAAGACCGATGGAACTGGTAATTTCTTTGTCACTGGACTCCCACCAGGTCTTGCTACTTTTTACCTCTACAAAGATGATAATGCAAACAAGAACTTCTTTATCCTTAGAGTAGAAAAAGATTCAGTACCTACAAACAAAAAACAGGTTGAGATACAAGCTAGTCAAGAAGTGAATGGTATAACGCTGGTTCTTATCCACAGTAGATCTGGAATCAAAGGAACTGTCAAAGTCGAAGACGGCAACCTGCCATCAGGGCTATCTCTCTTTGTCACTGCAAAAAACCTTGATAGTTCTAACAAAGCTTTTTGTCAAATTGATACTAGAGGGCAGTTCTTATTTGAAGAGCTTATTCCTGGCCAGTATGAGGTGTCACTGGAAAGGTCTGGTAAAAATGGAGAAGTAGTTCAAGAGACAAAAACAACAGTTATTGTAACTCTCAACTTCATAGAGACGGTTGATCTGATCCTCAAGCTCAACAAGAAAGATGGAGAAAACCAATGAAAAAATTTCTTTCTTTTCTGTTGATGGCCTCTCTTTCCATGCTAGTATTTGCACAATCTAATAGTAAAAAACCTACAGGGTTTATTAGAGGAACTGTAACTACAGACACCAACAATCCTGCTCAAAGAGTTAAAGTAACTGCCACTCGTATAGGTGATATTTCTCATACTCAATATTCAGCCATCACAACTGATGAAGGAACGTTCAGGATAAATCTACCCGTAGGAAGCTACAAAGTTACAGCAACATCTCCAGGTTACATTGAAAACATCTCCCCTTCAGAGAAAAAGTATTATCGTACAGGAGATAGTGTAGATATTAGACTTAGTAAAGGTGGTGTAATTACTGGCACTGTCACAAATCGATCTGGAGAAGCAGTAGTTGGGATAGTTGTATTTGCAAAACGTATTCGCACAAGCGACGGAGAGCTAATAAAAGGTCAGGATGATAATACACTAAGAAAAGCTACTGATGACCGAGGCATATATAGAATTTATGGTTTGCAGCCTGGTAGCTACATAGTTTCAGTAAGTGACGAGACTGCACACATCTTCATTCCCAGTGTTTATAAAAAAATGGTTCCTACTTACTATCCATCTACAAGTGCTGCTGGAGCAAAAGAAGTTAGTGTTAAAGCTGGCGATGAAACTTCTAACATAGATATACGCTTACGAGAAACTTTAGGTTACTCTATTAGAGGTAAAATAGTTGTAAATGAAAGCCTATCAAATAAAAATAGCTTTTATTTTATAGTTACAGCAAAAGACACTAAAACTAATACATTTCTACCTTCCAGTGTTTCTATCAATAATGATTTCGTTGTTTTTGGAGTTGAAGATGGCGAATACGAGATACAAGCTTTCAAATATGGGCAAGACGATCAGCAAGAGCGCTCTGAGCCAAAAATTATAAAAGTTAGAGGTGCAGACGTTAAAGATGTACAACTCAAAATAGAGCTTCCATCAAAAGTAACAGGCAGAGCCGTTATAGAGCTGCCAGTAGAAGCTATTTCAGAGGAATGTAAAGCTAGAAAAGAACGCTTGACATATACCGAAGAGCTTGTTGTGCAACTACGTCCTGATAGACCAGCACAGAAAAACTCACAAAAAGATAAAAAAACTCTTGAAGTTCTACCAAATACAAATGGTGACTTCTTGTTTCGGCATATAGATCCTGGCCTTTATCGCCTTGACACAGTGCTGCCTAGCGACAATCTCTACATAAGTTCGATTACACGGCCTACAGAAAAAATCCGACCAGATGAAATCTCTCGTTCTGGCATCAAACTCAAGGCAGGTGAGACAGCTTCTGAGATACTTATCAAAGTTGTAACAGGTGCAGCAGCAGTTAATGGTAAAGTAGTTTCTGCCAACAACCATCCACTCAAACAGCAGGCTTTTAGAGTCTATCTTGTGCCTGTTGAAGCTGAAAGAGTAGATAATCCTCTCTTCTATTACAATGTAGAGACAGTAGAAGATTATGCATTTACCTTCAAGAATTTAGCTCCAGGTAAGTATAGAACAGTCGTTAGAGAGTCAACACCAGAAAATAGAAGGTCTGAAGCTTTTGACATCGAGACTAGAAAGAAGTTACAACAATATGCAGACAAAGAAGAGATAGAATTAAAGAAGTGCCAGACTATTGAACGGATACTGAAATTTCCCACAACTCCTGTTGGTAAAACAGGACGAAAGAAGAAATAAAGTTACTTTAACAAAGCTTGTAAGGTTTTAAGATAGAAGCAGATAAATGAAAAATGGCCAGAAGTTAACTTCTGGCCATTTTTGTTAAAAGCTAGAGAGGTTATCTCAAACCAGCAGGAGAATTGAATCTGCCAGGAGCAGTACCAATGCCTCCAAGAGGTGTTGAGGTTGTACCCATAAGTGGTTTTCTCAACAAGCGGTTCAGACCTGTGTCAGA
>JAEUQL010000155.1 GCA_016789295.1 Blastocatellia bacterium
TGACTTGGCTCGCGCTCTTTTCCTGCAAAATCGAAGTATAGGTTCATCAGTGGTCGGCCAACTTCGGAGTTGAGTGTTACTGTAACTATACGGTTCTCTACATTTGCTGAGCCGGTCTTGCTTGGTTCAAAGATCCCTTCAAGAGTTTCAACTATCTGGTTGTAGTCTTCTAAGCTTAGTTCTTCTCTTTCTATGAGATCCCAATTCGAATCGATCTTTGCTGTGAAGAATAGTTCACCGTGGTCAAAGTGTATTCGACAGATTTCAGCTTCCCGCCAGTATGCTTCACAACAGAGTTCTACCAGATGGCTCAAGACGGATCTTTCATTATCATTCAGTTTTCTTATATACATCAGACTCCTCCTCTCCCTGGTAACTCTCTGAAAATTGATTATGTTGTTAAATAAGTTAGTGAAAAACGACTTTTTAGATGCCACTTTTGACTTACTACGATGCCAACAGTTGGAAAAGAAGAAAAAATTTCTTCCAAGCTTATCCGAAAACCCAGACTATTTAAGTAAAAGCTAGGACTGTACAGAATATCAAACAACAACACTCGAAATATAGCCTCATCATAAGATATTTATAGAACAAAAGTCACGAACAGTTTATAAAAGCAATGCTTATTTAGGACAGATTTAGAATAGTTATAAGAAAGCTATCATCAAGTCTTAGTCAAAGAGTAAAAAGTTCCTGCTTACACTGAACCTTCCATCAACTCACAAGGTTTAACTATTTTGAATCAATAGACAGTATCCAAAAGAGGTATGTATGAACTTTTCCAGGTTTTTTGTAGAATAACTACTTTTAGTCTTTTCTTTACACTTACTTGGTTATTTCAAAGAATAGAAGTAGAATAGCTAATAGCTTCTAAAATTTAGACTTCTGGCTCTTTTTCTAAACATCCACTCAACTTTCTATGTTTTGATGTAGATAACTCTGGAAATAGTCTTTTTCTTGTAGATCAAAACAATCATCATATTTTACAGATAGATCTTAGAAAGGCAATTTCTAAAGTTGTAGCCTGGGTAATCTTTTCATCTCCAATTCTGGAAACTTGCGTGTAAGTAGGGTGGATGCAAGAACAGCTATTATAACCATCGTTGCAGGAAATGGTGACACAGGGTGTCGTCCAACAGGCTATCAGTCTTTATTGACTCTTCACGACTTGTATAGCTATTAACTGAAATATCTTGTTTATGTGTGATAATATTGGTCTGTCTGCATTGATAAAGCTCCACAAGGGAGGTTTCAATATGACGATGATACGTTTTACAGCCAATCACGATGATATTTCAAACTCTAACGGTTTCCAATTTAAGTTCTATTGTGATAAATGCCACAATGGATATCAGACACGCTTCCAGCCTATGACGGGTAACACAGTTAGTGGAATATTGAGATCTGCAGAAAGTTTTTTAGGCGGTATATTTGGCCAAGCAGCAAATAGTATCGACCGCTTACAGGATACATTTAAAAGCTCAGCTCACGATACTGCCTTTGGCAACGCTGTAGAAGAAGCACAGCAATACTTTAAGCAGTGCACAAGGTGTGGCAAGTGGGTCTGTCCTCAGATCTGCTGGAACCCTCAGCACGGACTGTGCAAAGACTGTGCACCACAGTTCCAAGAAGAACGATCAGCAGCACAAGCCCAGGGAGCACGACACCAGCTCCACAACATGGCTCATTGGCAAGTCCCTCTTGCTAGCGCAAGCGATCTACAGAACAACGCGCCTGCCACTTGTCCAAACTGCAACAGCCCAAATACAGGTGGACGCTTCTGCTCAGAATGCGGGGCTGCTGTTCAGGAGCAGAAGTCTTGTCCAGGGTGTAACAAAATGCTCCAATTTCGTGCAAAATACTGTCCTGACTGTGGAACTAGAATTCCAGCCTGGAACATCTAAAAACCTGTACAACAGTCAATAGATTTTGCTGTTCTAAATTTAATAGACCTGAATGCAACTATTTAACCTTCCGAAAAAGATAGCACACTATACACTCACTCGCTTCATTGCCCGTGGTGGAATGGGAGAGGTATATCTCGCCATAGACGATAACCTTCAACGACACGTAGCTGTAAAGTTTCTAAATATACAGAAACAGGATCAAGAACGCCGACAAAGGTTTATGACAGAAGCTCGCGCAATAGCTTCTGTCAACCACCCAAACATAGTAACCATTCACGATGTTGGCGAAGTTGTAGAGCTGATAGATGCAGCGCAGTGGTCTATTCCCTACATTGCAATGGAATATGTTGAAGGTGAATCTCTTGACAATCTGCTGAAAACTTCTCTCTCTTTTCAAGATACAACCAAGATAGCCATACAGATAGCAGAAGGATTGATAGCTGCACACAAACGCCGCCTAGTTCATCGAGACATCAAACCTTCCAACATAATGATTACTTATGATGGAAGAGTTAAATTGTTAGATTTTGGTCTAACAAAGTTTATTCGAGACAATTCAGCAGAAGCTTCAACACAGATACAGAAGACAGAAGAAGGAGCTATTTTAGGAACTATCGATTATATGAGTCCTGAACAAGCTCTTGGTAGAAAAGTAGATGACCGTAGTGATATATTCTCTTTTGGTATAGTTCTTTATCAACTGCTTTCCGGCCAACACCCATTTTATGGAGAAAATTCTGTAGAAGTTATTGCAAAGATAGTTACTCAAACACCCTTTCCTTGGCCAGATAACTGTGAAGCTCCAGCAAGTCTCAAAGAGATTGTTGACAAGTGCCTGAAGAAAGATCCTGAAGAAAGATTCCAAACCAGCCAACAACTTCTTGAAGCATTACAAATGGCTGATGAACAGTTTGGCGATCAGAAGATGAACTCTTCACTGTCTAAAACCCTTGCTCTCAAGTATGAGAGCAAAACCAGAACAGATGAGCAGACATCTAACACTCTTGAACACCGACTTAATACAGTCGAACAGCGAACTGCTACTATAATCGATGAAAAAAATGCCACTACAAATAACGAAAAAATGTTAGCTTCTGCCGTTTCTGGCAAGATGCTCACCAACATATTTATTGGCATTCTTGTTGTATCGCTACTTTCAGCTTTCTATTTTTGGTTCAAGCAAAAGTCTGCCACCGTCTCCTCAAAACAGCTTCATGGAATACAGTTTACAACTAAATCTGGGTTAGATTTCTATCCTGCATTTTCACCTGATGGAAAGTGGCTTGCTTACAGCTCTGATCATACAGGATCGTTTGAGATATATGTTAGACAGCTTACTTCTGGAGGTCGTGAAATACCTATCACTGCTGATGGAGGACAGAATTTTCAACCTGCCTGGTCTCCGGACGGAGAACGAATAGCTTTTCATTCAAAGAACCGTGGAGGCATATGGGTAGTTCCTGCATTTGGTGGGCTTGCAAAGCAGATAACTAACTTTGGCTCCAAACCTGCTTGGTCACCAAACAGATCGGCTATAGCTTTTCAGTCAGATCCGTTGATAGATTTAGCAGCCAACTCTTTTGCAGCACTTCCCCCCTCATCAATCTGGATAGTTGTACCAGAGACAGGGGAGTTGACACAGTTGACAAAGCCAGGACGTCCAGAAGGTGGACACGGTGCTCCAGCCTGGTCACCCGATGGCAAGAGAATAGCTTTCTCCACATATGATCGCATAAAATCAACTATCTGGTCTGTCTCTTCAACAGGGGTTGATCTTGTCAAGGTTGTTGATCAGGAAAAACACTCTTATGACCCAATCTATTCTCCTGATGGAAAGAGCCTTTATTACTGCAATATCTCCAAAAACTGGAGTTACGGTATGTGGCAAGTAGGACTTAGAAATGGTACTGGAGAAGTAGTAGGAGAACCTACAGAACTGACCAATCTTGGACTAGGACCTGTAAAACATCTGGCTGTCTCTCCCGATGGAAAAAGGCTTGCTTACAGTTCACTTTCAATAACTAGTAATCTTTTTGAAATCTCTCTCGATTCTTCTGGACAAGCAGAAGGAAAGCCAAAACCTCTAACAAAAGATACAGGCCGAAATACTCGACCGGCATTCTCTCCTGACGGTTCAAAAATTGCTTTCACAAAATGGCGCTCTGGAGTTAATGAAGATATATGGATGATGAATGTAGACGGATCTGGAGAAGTACAACTTACAAACCATTCTGATTCCGACTCAACTCCAAGCTGGTTTCCAGATGGTAGCAAGATCGCTTTCAGTTCTAAACGTGGAGGGCACGTTGCACTCTGGTCTGTAGACCTTAAGAGCGGGCGCGAAGAGAAGATCTTCGATATAGGTGATGACATCGACTACGCGAGGCTCTCACCAAATGGACAAGAAGTAATTTTCAATTTGAGAAGAGGTAGCACTTTGAACTTATGGAAAGGCACCCTCTCTAATGGCCAAACAGAACAGTTAACTTTCGATGCAGAGTTGATGGGGTTTGGCTGCTGGTCAAATGATGGCAAACAGATAGCTCTAGAAATCAAGCGTGGAGAGAACATGAATCTAGCTGTTATACCTAACTCTGGAGGTGAGCCAAGACGCTTGACCATAGGAAAAGGGCAAGACTGGCCTTACAGTTGGTCTCCCGATAATGACAAAGTTGCTTTTGCCGGGCTGAGAGATGGGGTTTGGAATATCTTCTGGGCATCTACTTCCAAAGGAGACCGTAAACAATTAACTACAAATGATAAGCTCAATATATATGTTCGCTACCCAGCCTGGTCTCCTGATGGCAAAAAAATCATTCACGAGCAAGTAGAGACAACTGGTAATATCTGGTTAATTGAAAATTTGAAGTAAATTCATGTCAGGAAACCTCTACTTCTACGGTTTTTCCAGAAACGAGATTCTGGCCATCTATTTTCTGTAGAGTAAAAGTAGTTTCTGTTGTTTAAATAGTCCTGAAAGCGATCTTTGATAAAACTATCATAACCATCAAGGTTATTCTTGTTTCCTGACAAATAGTTACTTATAGCTGCTCCAGCTTCTATACCATCGGCTAAAGCTTTGTATATTCCCTGTGAAGAGATTGGATCGAATGTAGAAGCAGCATCACCAACAGCCAACCATCGCTTTCCTACAGATCTATCCAGAAGAAAAGATGGAGCCTGACGTACTATTAAACTATCTTCTATAAATGAACACTCTGTTAACTGCTCACCAATATATGTAGTTTTTTTCAAGTAATTTAACCAAGCCTCTTTCTCTAGTATGGTTGTCTGTTTGATGACCTCTCGATCAGTAGCAAAAGCTGCTACTACTCGACGATTTGGCAGTTTGGCTACATACCACCAACCATCCTCAACTGCTTCGAGTAAGGTCTGCTGTGTGAAATCTCCACACTCAGAAAGTTCAAAAAATCCTATCATACAAACTAACTGATCAAGCAACTGTTTTTTAGCTCCTAGACCCTTTGCCAAATTAGCCGATTGACCTGTTGCATCGATGACAAAATGTGCAGAAAGCTTTATCGTCTCTTCTTGTCTATTCTTCACCCATAAATGCACGCCATCTTCAAACTCTTCACATTTCTGAAATCTGATTCCTGATTCTATCTTGATATCTCTTGCCTTTACGCTTTCGGCCAGGAAGGCATCAAAACGCTGACGATTTAGATGCCAACCATGACCGTGCGGATTAAAAAGAAAATCGTTATAGCCTGGCCTGTCATCACCCCACAGAGAACAACTACCCAAACATGGTTCGTGGCCTTCAGATAGGAATGTTTCCCAAACTCCAAGCTTTAACAGCAGTAGTCTTATGTCAGGGGGAACACTCTCTCCTATACGTACTTGCTCATATTGACTAGCTTCGATGACAAGAACGTCTGAAACCCCTTGTGACAATAGAGAAAGGGCAGCAGCAGATCCTGCTACCCCACCTCCTATAACCACTACTCGGTAAGTATTTGATTGTGACATAGTTATTCAGTTGCGTTTATAGGCCAAGGTTGAACTTCCGGATCATCAAGCAGTCCTTCTGCTTCTAAATAGAAATCCGGGTTGTAAGGTGTACCATTTTTATCAACAATAGCACTACCCTGCATCACTATGCCTATGCGTGGCCAGTTCTTTACTATATCAATATTTTGCTGATAGCGGCCTTGATCAGCCGGATTGTTAGAGTGTGTACCATGACCACGGACAGAGTAGCGTTGTGGGCCTAACTCACCATTGTCAACTTCATTGGCTACATAGACTGCTACAGGGCGTTGGGCAGGCCACGACCAGTAGAGAGTAGAACTATTTCTTGTGGTTGGTGAAGTTGGGTGTGTAGCACAAGAGTTATAGTCTGTATGCCAAGGAAGAGCCATGAACTTGGATGTATCTCCTGGCTCAAGCCCATCTGGTGGTGAGTGGAGAGGAACATACCCTTCGGTCAAAAATGGCTGACTAGCCTGGACTCTCTTGTAATCAAGTCGTTTTGGATGAATACGGAAAGGCCCTGTGCCTGAAGTCTTCCAGTTGTTGATGTAGATCTCCGGTTCTCGAACAATGAACGTCATATCAATTCCAGGACTGAAGCGTCCACCCAAACAGTTGACTAAAACTGCTCTATCTAGATATTCTCCTGGGCCAAGCGTAGGGCTACTCTCCTGTTCATAGTGGTTTCTGTCCCATTGTGATAAGAAAAAGTACTGTGTAAGTGTTGGTGACAAGAACGCCTGCCCTTGATCCCCTAAAGAGAGAGGCATCAGAGGTGCTCCAACACTCTGCTGAGCCTCCATATTTGGATTGCGTATGTAGCCAAGTCCCGCAAGAATCGTGGTAGCAGGGTCGTCTGTTGCCTGTATCTTCCCTACTGCATTGTGTGCACGAACAGCAATCTTTGGCAGATTTGTATTCCACCTTATGAGAGATGCAGCACGAAAGATAGGAAAGATCTGGTCTGAAAATGAAGGCTTGTAGTTTTCTTGAAACCGATTTTTGAATATCTCTGGGCTGAGCTTGAGCTTACGTACCCAAGAGTCATATATATCATCCCACAAAGAGACAACATTCAAGATCTGTGGAGCATATGCAGGGTCTGTGGCTACAACCCAAGCTCCATGAACTTCTGCTGTAGAGTCATCATCAAAGACTATGACAGCCGAGACCGGTCCATCAGAAGTGTCATCAAACCAGCCATCATTATCTACATCTTCACTGAGTGGATAGGGTGTGTTGTCACTTGCGTACCAGCTACAAGCACGACCATACCCAGGAAGAACAAGAAGACGGCCTTGCTCGTCTGTCTTCAGCTCACCCAAAGTGTCAATAGGTCCACGAGGTGAATAGAGTTTAGAAAAACTGTCATCAGGAAAAGATTTTGGATAGTTGAGAATAGGTGTGATTGTGCCGTTCTCTGCAAAAGTTGCTATCGTTTGTTTATCAAACCTCACCATTCCAGTATAAGAGCCTTTGATAGTCCTTGGGCCAGGATCTATGGTCAATTTTCTGATACGGCTAGCATTTTGTGGGTCTGCTCCTTCATTCAGGTTCCTCAGTGGTGGCAAGTT
This sequence comes from Blastocatellia bacterium, assembly GCA_016789295.1. GTDB lineage: Bacteria > Acidobacteriota > Blastocatellia > Chloracidobacteriales > JADJPF01 > JAEUQL01. The sequence continues at coordinate 7,478 of JAEUQL010000155.1, forward strand.
GCCATATTTGTAGCCGTCTATCACGCTTTCGTGTGGAGCCAAATTTGGATTTTCTAATACGTAACTATTGGCTTTTTTGTTAGCAACGTGCACTGTCCAAACTATATCCGTAACAGTTCGTCCATCAATACAGCTACCTATCTTAATTTCAACTCCTTCACCATTTGGATAGACCTCTTTGTCTCTTTTTGGATATAGAAAGATGCGAAAACGTGCAGCTTGCCGTTTCAGTGCACCATTTCTATCCCGCAAATCTTTACTGGTAATAAATTTTTCTGTATCAGGATTGATAGGTAATCCTCCAGTGACGGTATCATTTCCTTCTATTGGCAAGCCAGCCATAGTCTCTGGAGCAATGTAATACTCTTCGCTATTTCCAACCCTTGCAAAGTTAATAGCGGGATGAACTCGATAGACATATTCTGACATCTCTATTTTCTCCTCTTAACTAAATTTTGGGATGGCATTGTTACGCCAACAGGAAAGAATTCCGCTACCTACAGTAAACATGCGCTTATCAAAACTTTTAACTTGCTGACCATTAAATAGAAGCTCAAGATCAGAAAGAAAGAGGCTGAATTCTTTGATAAGAATATGTTGAGCTTTGTGACCATCACTACCTGGTTCAGGATCGGCTACACCAGTATATGTTTCTGGAAACTCTTTCCCTTTTTTGATAGAAGAGAACT
>JAEUQL010000156.1 GCA_016789295.1 Blastocatellia bacterium
TGGAAAACTTTTACACCGATAGCAACGGCAGCAGAGTTGAAAATCCCAAATATCTTAGAGCTACAGAAAAGAAATTGGCTAAAGCCCAACGTCAATTGGCTCGTAAAAAGAAAGGCTCTAAGAATCGTCTCAGAGCCAAGAAAAAAGTAGTTAAGCTGCATAGCAAGATCAAGCATCAACGCAAAGATTTTGCTCATAAACAATCAAGGAAGTTAATCAATAAATACGATCTAATTGTCTACGAGAATCTCAATATTAGAGCAATGGTGGGCAATGAACATCTAGCAAAAAGTATCAGTGACGTAGCATGGGGAATGTTCTTTGAAATGCTCGATTATAAAGCGGTAGAAGCTGGTAAACGAACCATAGACATTGCTCCCCATAATACTTCTCAGTTATGCAGTAATGCAAAGTGTGGCGAGAAAGTTGTTAAAGCACTCTCACAACGTTGGCATAAATGTCCATTCTGTGGATTAGTGCTAAATCGTGACCATAATGCTGCAAGAAATATTCTGGCAAGAGGAATCAATCTCTTGCAGGCGGAAGGGCTTTCCGTTTCTGCGCCTGCAGGCTTGGCGTTGGCTGGGCTGTTGAAGGGCGAACCTTGGGAGATATCTGCTCATTTGCTGCCCAGTTCCTTAGTACCTCAGACAGACGATAGCAACTAAGGAATCCGCGTGCCTTCAGGCCGCGGAGGAGGTCAATTACAGACTCAGGGTAAATTTTGCTTGACAGACCTTCTATTCTGAATTTACCCTAACCCAACTAAGAAAATCAAAATAGGTCTTATGCTGAAAAACTACGCTCCAAACAGATTCTATTATTATTACCGTCTTAAAACAGGAAGAGACGGAACAGTGAGGGTCTGTTGAAGCGAGCGAGCATAAAGTGAGCTACTAAACTAAAAAAAGATTCTACAAACCGGCTATCTTCCTTAAAAAGAAGGTGGCCGGTTCTGTTTTTGGAGGAAAAATGTCATTTGCATCTAAACTGAAAGATTTTGTGCTTGCACACCCAGCTATAAACAACTCCTACCTGACACGCTTTAGCGAAGGAAGGATCTCAAAAGAAGAGTTCAAACTCTTTTCTGTACAATTTTTTGCTTTTGTTAAGCACTTTCCACGTATACTGGCCACTCTCTTGGCTAATACTCCCGACAACAAAGCCGCCGATGAACTGGTTAAAATTCTAACCTCCGAGCTTGGCGATGGTGAACCTCGCAGAAGACACGAATATCTATATCACAAATTTTTAATCTCTATAGGAATAGACCCAAATCAAGCAGCAAAACAAGAATGGCTTAGTTCTACAGTCGAATATATAGAAGGTTTAGCAAAGCTCTACAGCCACAAAGATTATTCTGTAGCACTTGGAGCATCTTTTGGATTAGAACATATGGCTATCTCTATGTGGGATCAGCTAATTCCAGGAATAATGCACCTAAAACAGAAAGAAGCAGATTTTGCCAAGATGAATACTGTCTACTGGACATTTCACCGTGCCCTCGAAGAGCAGCACGAAGAGTCTATGAATAAAGCCCTCGAAGATATAAACGCAGAAGATATGGATGCTTTGAGAAAAGGCTGTAGCGAAGTTCTAGACTATCTTGCAGGATTTTGGCTTGGTCTTGAAGCTCGTAAAGAAACTTGCAAAGCAGCATAAAAGCAGTGTGTAGGGAAGAAACTCCTTCTTCCCTACATATAGATTTGAGCAGAGTTGTTAAGACATCCAGTTTACACCGGCTTCGCGGTTCCATTTTGTTGTCATTTTCTTGGATTTTGTCCAGAACTCTATCGAGCCACGGCCTGTTATGTCACCAACACCAAACTTCGACTCATTCCATCCACCAAATGAAAATGGTTCACGAGGAACAGGAACACCAACATTCACACCAACCATTCCTGCACTTGCATGCTCTGTCACATATCTTGCAACGCCACCACTTTCAGTAAAGACGGAGGCTGCATTACCATAGTTTGAACTGTTTTCGACTTTTAGAGCTTCATCAACATCTGAAGCACGGATAATGACAAGCACAGGTCCAAAAATCTCTTCTTGAGCGATTCTCATATTTGGCTTGACGTAGTCAATAAGTGTTGCACCTACGTAGTAGCCATTTTCTTTACCTTTAACTACAGTGCCTCGCCCATCGACTAGTATTTTTGCACCAAGCTCTTCTGCTTCGCTGATGTAGCTTTCGATTCTAGCTTTTGCCTCTTTAGATATGACAGGGCCTAAGTTTTCGCCTGGCACTATTTGCTTGGTGTAATGGATCATACGTTTGATTATATGTTCAACGTCACCTACTGCCATCATCACCGAGGCAGCCATACATCTCTGACCAGCACAGCCTGACATAGAAGCTACAATATTGCTTGAAGCCATTTCTGTATCGGCGTCTGGCATAACAATCAAGTGATTTTTTGCTCCACCAAGTGCTAGACACCTTTTCAAATTTGAAGTAGAACGTCTGTAAACAATCTTTGCTACGCGGGTAGAACCAACAAAGCTGACGGCATCTATTGCTGGGTGGTCACAAATAGCCTCAACAGTTTCTTGGCCTCCGTGGACAATATTAAGAACACCGTCTGGTAATCCAGCTTCTTTAAGCAGTTCAGCAATTTTGTTAGCACTTAAAGGGACTAGTTCTGAAGGTTTCAGTATCATACAGTTACCAAGTGCAATTGCATTAGGCAGAGACCAGTTAGCTACCATATTGGGAAAGTTGAAAGGTGTTATCGATGCGACTATTCCAACCGGGTATTTGTCTATTCTGCACTCAACGCCTTTGCTCACTTCAAGGATCTCTCCGGCTGTAATTTGGGGCAGCGAGCAAGCAAACTCTGTCAGTTCTGCCGATTTCAAAACTTCAGCTTTTGCTTCACTTAAAACCTTGCCGTTCTCTTCAGTAACAAGTGCTGCAAGCTCATCAAGATTTTTCTCTAGCAAAGCTTTATATTTGTAAAAAACCTGCACTCTCTCTTTGATAGGAGTAGCAGACCATTCTGGAAAAGCTTTTTTTGCTGCTTCTACAGCACGGTCTATTTCTGATTTTGGCGAAAGAGGAACTTGAGAGATCACACTTCCATCGGCTGGGTTGTAAACGTCTAGGTGGTTAGCTTCTACAGAGACAAACTCTCCATTTATGTAGTTTTGAACTGGCTTGTATTTCATAATTACCCCGATGATTTAAATTTGAGATACTTTTTAGATTTTGATAGCTTGCAAATCTCAACAAAAACTCACAAAGTTGGTTGCTGCACCAAATAGGAAAAGCAGGTCTATTATGAGTCTGAAAAGCAAGTTTTTGACATCCTCCCCGTTTTGAAAAACGGGGATTCCTTAGGTTGACGCTGAAACAACACGCCAGATATCTAAAGGAATTCTCGATAGAGAAGGTTCGCCTTTCAATAGCCTAGCCAACGCCAAGCCTCCAGGCGCAGAGACGGAAAGCCCTTCCGCCTGCAAGATAGTTATACCTCTATTGCGGTGCCATTTTTCATCCCCGCAATCAATTGCCGGTTTTTCAAATCGCAGGGATCTATAAACTTTAAAGAAGAAGTATTACTTTCAATGCTTACTTTCGGGTAAGCCTTTTTAAGGCCACCAAAAATCTACCAGAGCTTCCACCACTTTTTAGATGAATCATAGTCTTTATCTTGCTTCTTCTGTTCTATCTCCACTTCCTCTACTGCAGATTCGGTCTGAAGGGTAGCTACTTCTTCCATTTTTGATGGTTTTACTGGTCTAGCTGCGGCCTTCCATTTGGTCTTCTCTATAATGGCTTGGACACGTGTACGCAGTAAGCTTCCTTGTTCTGGGTTGACCATATAGACATAGTTTGCAAATCCTTGCAGAGCAGCTACCAGATCCTGAGCCTGTCCCCACCTCTTCCCTTCAAGTCCATCTTTCTCTATTTGATAGAGGGTTGCACGAAAATTTCTCAACACTTTTCTAGAGACATTCAGTTTTTCATTAACAATAACACCTGTCACTTCCTGCTGTCTTGAGTACCGAAGAATACGAGTCTTTTCTTGGTTAACTTCAAAACCTTCTTTTTTGACAATCTCTTCTAGTTTTTTGAGGATATAGCCAACTTTCTTTACAGCTTCATTAGAAGCTGAAAAAGTTAGATCATCTGCGTATCTGGTGTAAGTAAAGCCTAACTTTTCTGCAAAGCAGTAGAGCTTGTAGTCAAGATTCCTACAAAGTAGGTTAGTAATTGCTGGGCTAGTTGGTGCACCTTGAGGAAGATGGCGTCTGGTTTGTGTAACATAGTAGGTTTTGCCATCAAGCTCTACTTTTTCTATATCTGGTTCTGTACAAAGAAGTGCAAATAGAGTAGCCACTGCTTCAGAGTAGCCAAAAGAGCTAAACAGACCTTTAACACGCCTATAAGAGACTGATGGAAAGAAATCTTTTAGGTCTACATTTAGGATAACCTCTTTGCCAAGGTGCGGTTCTGCATTTGTTACTATTGAGTGGCCGGCTCTAAAGCCGTGAGCAGCTTGGTGAACTGGGATTTTTTCAAGAATAGTTGCCAAAATCCAGGTTTGAGCTTCTTTAAGTCTTGGCATTGGAGCAGAGATTAAGCGCTGCCCGCCTGTCTTTTTTGGTATTTTGAACCTTATGTAGTGTGAGACTGTAGAAGTCTTTCTAGAAAATGCTAAAAACCTCAGTGTTGAAATTGTAACAGCCATTGCGGCTGCTATCTCTTCAGGAGATCTGTAGACAGGTAAATTATACTTTTTCAGCAGTTCTTCGTTAGACTTTTTATTGCTTAGCCCTACAGAAACACCAGTACCTAGAAAAGTTATCTCCTCAGCTTTCTTCTGTTGCCAAGCTTCTGCTCTCTCTTGTCGCTGCTTTTCTCTTCTCTCTTTGGTCTCTTGCCGCTTTTTCCTAGACTCTGCAAAACGGCGTTTTCTCATCTCTCTGAGCAGAGCAGCTTCATTCTGTAAGCTTCTATTTTGTGCTCGTAACTGTTGCAGCTCGCGCTCTATTTCACCTTTGCGGCGTATCTCATCGGCTGGATCTTCAGCAAGCCTACCCTCTCTTGGCCAAAATCCATGCCTTATCATCTCTTCCAGAATCACTTCATCTCTGGAAGTTTCCCTCATTCTTTGAAATATCTCTTCGCGGGTTCTTCTCTTTTCTGACATAAAGGTAAAAGTTAACAGGTGGCCTAATTAAGAAAGTTTTTGAATTTAGCAGGTTTGGAGTTTTGACAACCCCTTCGAAAAGACAAGAGGACTGGGCATGCTCAACTCAAGCGGGACGTCTCTGGTGTAGACTATTCGGTTTACGAAAACGACACCGGAATATCTACACCAGAGACATTGTCCCGCATAGTGAAGAGCTGACCAGTGATGCGTGCTTAGACTGAAAACATGGACGGCGATCCACCGCCCGGATTGCAAGGCTTATGTCAAACTCTCCAAACCTACTTATCAAACAACCATTGTGTGGTCAGTTGAAAATCTGTTTCTAGAACCGAGCGAAAAGAACCTTATTAGCCACTTGTGCCACGAGCATACTGCATTCGAGTTGCAAGTATATGCTCGCAAGGTCCTTTATAGAGCTTGTTTTGTTGATGCCAGTTGCACCCACAATCAGCTCGCAGAATACGCTCATCTCTGTCTATTGTCAATGATGTTGAAAAGATTTTTCCTCTATCACTAACACTACCTCTTAAAACCAGCATTCCTTCGCCATCTTTTTCTGAAGAAACTATTTTTACAGACTTCTGTATTAGAAATCTTGTAGCAACCTCTTCTCTTTCGTTGGCAAAGCGAAGTTTTTCTAATGGAAGCAACTCACGGCTCAGTTCCCTTACTCTGTAGACCTGTTTGTTGAGGTCATAAATAGCACGACCTGCTTGAGTGTATGCACTGAGTGCACCCAGAACTGTTGCGCGATCCAGACCCAAACCTGTAGCAAGTGCCAGAGGGTCGTCTACCCAACGGCTTTTAAGACTGTTAAAAACTATCTTCTTTGTATACTCATCCACATCTGCTCTTGGAGCCATCAAATCAAAATTTCCAGCACTTGCCCAATCGTTTGCAGTCCAACCTGAAAGACCCAGAGTAAAAGACATATCTCCAAGGTCAGCAATATAGAACGACGGAAGCCCTGTTCCAATGAGATATACAGTAAATTTTCTAGCAATAGGGATGAGTCTTTCCAATGTCAGTAATCTACGCCTTCCCCAAACCCTTATAACATTTGCTTCTCCACCCTTAAAGATGGAACGAGGGCAAGAAAGTTCTATCTCCCAAGGCTCAAAAACCAGCTTGACAGGTTCTCCAGGTGTTAAGTGGTAACGTAAACTTCTTGGCCCTTTCTGTTCTTTTTTCCTTCGCAGCACAAGACAGATGTTGTACAGATCCATCGGGTGAAGCTCCAGTTTTGTAGCTGGAAGCGACATTGCAGAACTGACTTGAAGAAATCCTCTAACCCAACTGTCTGGAAGGTCTATTTTCACCTCTTTGTACTGTTCTTGATCACTTGTATGAACTTCAAAACCCGATGGGTCTACTTGAAAGTTGGTGCTTTTGTAGGTTCGTATCTTCTGAAACTCATTATAAAGAGCAGCCGAGTAGTCTACATTTGTGGTTCCACAGGAGTATTCATTAATGTTTTTGAAAACTTCGTAACTAGCACCCAAACGGCCATAAGTTGACTCATCCTTACTGAAACACTCAAAGAAGACTTCATCAGGATGGACTGTAATGACAGGGTCAAAAATAAAGGCTATGTCCAGGTTCTTCTCCCAAACATATCTCCTAAACCTCCATAAAGCATCGTTGTAAGGTTTCAGCCTAGCTTGACTCTGTTTGTGAAGATCGGTCAGTTCCTGCTGTAGAACTTTGATCTTATTGGCAACATCTTTTCTTTTCTCTGTCACTTGTTGTAGCTCTATTAAATCTCTTTGTGCTGCCCACTCTTTATAGTCGGTTTTGTCTTTAGCTTTGTATCTAAGATCAGAGACTACAACATCGTGCAAAGCACTGATAGCCTCACGAAACTCTAAGCTTTTTGCAAGCTCGCCACGAAAGAATGTAGGATCTCGTTTCACATCTGGAGAGAAAGACATTTCAGTGTGGCTAACTCCACTATTAACTGTTGTGTTACCTTTATAAGAATAGTTAAACAGCATGCCTCACCTCCGGCTTCTGTATAGAAATTGGAAGCGTAATATGTGGGTAGGTATTTGCAATTTTCACCATTATTTCAATAGCTGTAGCTTTATCACTTATTGTCATTGTTGCTGACTGCCAGGCTACTATCTCGGCTACTATTTCGGCTGCTTGCTGGTTCTTCATAGCCTCCATTTCAAGAAACCTAAACACTCTAGTTTTTGCTACTCGCCCCTTGTTGATTCTTGAAAGTACAGAGATAAAGTAGTATTTGAGATGTTGCAACCGCGCAGGGCTGTTGAGTGCATAAGCCTCAAGGTAGTTTGTAACAAAAAGTTGCAAGTCTGTTGAAGGATGTTCACTCAATTTGAGTAGATACTCCTGCCCGTTCTCTTCTTGAAAGTGACGAACAATCATTTCGCGCCCAAATTGTTGTACATCTTCTCTAACACTGTCACAAATTGCTATGACTATTGCTGGAGTGAAAACCTCTTGGCTGAAACTTCTAAACACCTCAAACCAATGTTTTCGAGAGTCCTCCCACTTGGAATCTAGAAGAGCGACTGCTTTTGCAAGCTCTTTCTGAGAAGAATCAGTTTCTGAGCTAAACCGATGGGCAACTTTCGCAAATACTTCTCTTGCTGCAAGACGATTTTCTAAAATGTCGTTGTTAGATAACTTGATAATCTCTCCTGTGGTGAAGCTTTCAGCCCACTCATCAACCTTTGCTTTAATAAGTAGTCCACCCACTTCTTGTGAAATAGAAGAGTCGGCTTTAATGAGTTCAATAGCAACATCTTTTGAAATTTCAGTCAGAGATATATGGTTAGGTAAAAGAAAGAGTTCCTTAAAAAGCTTTGCTATAGAAAGCTCTACTTCATGACTCTTTTCGGTAGATATCAGTATCTCTAAGAGCTTTTTCATCACCGCAACAACAAATTCTCGATGCTTATCAGCAGCAGAAAGCTTTTC
>JAEUQL010000157.1:0-2726 GCA_016789295.1 Blastocatellia bacterium
ATCTGTTAGCGGACATACTTGTAAGTCTAAGCCCAGATATAATTGCACGCATCAAACCAGGAGGAAAGCTTCTAATATCTGGCTTTATGGATAAACCATCGGGTCCTATCTCTGCATACTTTGATTGGAATCCAGTAACAAGTTCTGCTAGATCTGCAGACGAGGTTGCAGAACATTTCACCAGCCACCTTAAGCTTTTAGAAAAGATCGAACGTAAAGGGTGGGTAGCAATGGCATTTCAGAAATGACACAAATTCTCAAAGAAGTTGATCAACAGTTGAAAGATCTTCTACAGAAGTCCTACAGCATAGCTCTATTTGTTGGGGCTGGAACTTCGGTAGAAAGTGGAATAGGAACTTTTAGAGGTGAAGGCCAGATGAGCTATTTTGAAGGTGTTCCACCTGCCTATCTCTGCACAGTCAAAGCATTGGAGAAGTCTCCTCAGCTCTGTTGGAAGTTTTTTAACCATCTATATAGTATCTTGCAGAAATCCAAGCCTAGCAGTTCGCATCAATTCATCTCTTCATGGCAGAAAGAGGCTGAAAGACGCAAAATCGTCAGGTTCAACGTAATCACTTCAAACTTTGACGGGCTGCTTTCACGCGCAGGTGTAGAGAAGGTTCAAGAACTTTACGGCAATATAGATCAGAGCATCTGTACTACTTGCCAACGACTCTTTAATACTTCTGACATAATCTCTCAACCTATTCCACGATGTGAGTGTGGTCAAATTCTCAAACCAAACTTCTCGCTACTGAATGACTATGCAAATGAGAAGGCATATGATGAAACAGTTGCTATAACTCGTGGTTGCCAAATATGGTTTCTAATAGGAACTTCAGGAGTACACAAACACTCTCTGACCTTTACACAAGCAGTCAAATCAAGGCCAAGAGCGACATTGGTAGAAATAAATCCCAGAGACTCTTTTCTCACAAAATATGTACACTTTTCTATAAAAGGAAAAGCTGAAGATATCTTGCCACAATTTGATTATGTTACTGCTTGATAAGAACCTACTGGAAAGAGGATGAAATTAAGAAACTATACTGGGCAAGAGGTAGTCAACTCCTACTACCGTTGCTATTAGTTGTCACTACTATAATCTCTGCTGCTTCATTAGCACTTGGAGGCATAAGGTTATCAAAATAGTTTCTAATAGCCTCTTCTGGCACTTGTCTTTCGCGTTTTTGGTTGCGCTCTAAAGCAACTTCTAAGGGTTGGTCAAAATAGATTATTGTGGTGTGAGCTTGTAGCTGCTTAGCCAAAAGCAAAAACCTACTTCTCTGCTCTATCTTGACATTAGTTGCATCAAGTATAACTGCTTGGCAATTTTTTAGTGAACGTTCTATATCTAAAAAACATTCTTCAAATACACGCTGGTTGTCTTCCTGGCTGTTAATATTTCCAAACAGTTCTACACGCTTAATATCTGAAGAAATTACACGAATACCGGGCAAATTTGCAGTTATCCAGCTACTCTTCCCTACTCCTGGTATACCAATCGTCAGATATAAGTGGGCTGTAGTAGGTTTTATGAATGATGGATTCTCTTCTATGTACTTAAATAGATCTTCTTCTGTCACTATTTTTCCATTAAGAACTAATAGCTTCAAAGCATGCTTGATTCTCAACTGTTCTTTAGGGTCACCAGACAATTTTGCAATAGATTCATTACTCAAAATCCCTTCAAATTGCTTCTCCCAAAGCTTATAGAAGAGAGCACGGCTCTTAAAAATCTCTATCTCTCTTAGCACTTCTTTTCTCTTTTTTGATATTCTACCTAACCAATTTGCTTTTGTAAGGTAGTAGAGACTTCTCAGTTCAACCTCGCTGGAGAGGCGTCTGTATTTTTTCTGCTCAAGATTAATATTATTAACTGTCAGTTCTGCTGGATACTTCCTAACTATCTTAGGTGCAATTGTATGATACAAAATAAGATTTATTGCTTGCTGACGTATCTTGTACTCAACTCCAAGTTCAAACATAACATGTCTGGCAAGAGCAATTGCTGCTTGAGAGTGAAAAGGTGCAACTATATGCCCATCTACTGCTTGGACTGTTGTTGATGGTTTTCCTGCATCGTGTAAAAGTGCAGCTATATAGACCGCTTGCCTTGTATGCTCTTCTAAAGCACTGTTTTGTAACAATTCTACCACTGCATCCATAACCATCTGTGTATGTGTGAGTACACTACCTTCAGCGTGCCAAAACGGGTCTTGCTGACACTTTGCCATAGCTTGTAGGTAATCAGTAGTCTGAAGTCTTTCGAAAAGATCTATTCGTGAAAGATTAGTCAAATCTTGCAGCTTCATCTTCTTATGGTCTTAATGGAGATCCTTCTGGAAGATATGAAGAAGCCGAAAAAGATCATTGTTCCACTGAGAAACATTCTTAGTGTGAGGCTTTCGCCAAAATATAGCACGGATATCAGAGCAGCAAGAACAGGTTGTATATAGATGAAAAATGCCACTAAAGACGACTCTACACGCTTGAGTGCCCAGTAGTTCAAAAAGTAAGAAAGAACCGTGGGAAAAATAACAATAAATGCACCTGCAATCCAAGTCTTCATAGAAACCTTACTTGGGCTAAATAGAAGCAGATCATTAAAACTGTATGCTGTAATACCTATTGAGCCAAAAATAAGTAGAAATGCAGTAGCTACAAAAGAATCCGAGCGCGACACAAGCTCTTTACTGATAACCAGAAAAAAGGCAAAAGACATC
>JAEUQL010000157.1:2740-8029 GCA_016789295.1 Blastocatellia bacterium
TGAGTAGATCACCTATTACTTGACTATCACTAAAACGTAACTGTTCTATTTTTAGAAGATAAAGTACCCCAGATAGAGAAAAACAGATACTTATCAGTTTTCGCAAAGAGAATCTTTCACGCCCTAGTAAGATAGCAAAAAGTAGAGTTGAAACTGGAATGCTGGAGTTGATTATAGCCGAATGTGTAGCGGTAGTACGTGCTAAACCTTCTGTGAAACAGATCTGATTAAAAGTTACACCAAAGAGGGCAAAGATAAACAGTTTCCATAGGTCTGACTTTGACGGGAAATGCTTGCGTAGGCGAGGTAAAACAAGCAGCGTCATCAACACAGCACCAGAAGTTACTCTCAAAGCTGCCCAAGTTGGAGCTGAAATCTCTTGTAGTACCATTTTGGCAGCAAAATAGTGGAGGCTAAACGATAATTGCACACAAAGAAGAGCCATATAGACTCTTCCAAGAGGCTGTGAAGTTCCTAGTAGAGCTTCAGAACTCGATCTATCTGCTACAGAGCTAGTCACATTATCTTCTTTCCGAGAGCTGACAATATCAATTCACACCCAAGCTCACCAGTCTTATTTCCATAATCGAGAACTGCATTTATCTCAGCAACCTCTACCGAAACAGCTTTGCCACTGTCATATATCTTCTCCATAGCAAGGTGACTTTCACGATAGGTTCCACCACCAGCTACAGCAGTTCCAACACCTGGTGCATAGGTTGGATCGACAAAGTCTATGTCAAAAGTAGCATGAAAACCAACTGTATGGCGCGTTGCTATCTCAATAGCCTGATCCATTATCCGCCCCATACCCATCTCATCAAGATCGGTCATACTAAAAACTTTTACTCCAAGTTCTTTTGCAAGACTTCGCTCTCCAGAGTCTACGTCTCTAACACCTATAACCACACAATCTTCTGGGTAAACTTTCGGTGTAAAACCTCCTATCTCTGTCAATTCCCAAACCCCGCGTCCAAGTAGTACGGCTAATGGCATACCGTGAATATTGCCACTAGGGCTGGTCTCTGGTGTGTTCATGTCGAGGTGTGCATCTATCCAAATAATACCTATACGCTGCTCTTTCTCTCTGTAATAACGGGCTATTCCCGCTACACTTCCAATAGATATTGAGTGATCTCCTCCAAGGATTACGGGCAGAGCCTCATCTTTCATTATCGAATAGGTTATAGCAGCAAGCTCTTGATTAGCTTCTCGAACTTGTGGAAGGTATTTGGCTCTGAAACCATCTTTTGCTTCTTGACTTTGTACAGATTCGGCTATCTTTACCTGCACATTTCCTAAATCTTCTACTTCATAGCCCAAAGCAGCCAATTTGTGGCTTAAGCCAGCAATTCTTACCACAGATGGACCCATGTCTACACCACGACGATCTGCTCCAAGATCCATTGGAGCACCTATAATTTTCACTTTCTTCTTCATAAGAATGCCTTTTTGAAAGTAGTTTATTGAAAATCTTAATGCTTTTTGACCTTAAATTTATGGTTAAGCAGCAACTAACTCTAAGTTACTGAGTCAATTATAGCAACCTGTATATGATGTGCACCTATTTTGCAACCGTAAAACCATCTCTCTTCAATTCAATGAGTGAGTAGAGAGTATCTCTATTAATTCTTTTTCTATAGATTGCCAAGATTCTGAACTAGAAGTTGCTAAAGCAGTAAGCTCGTTACTGATTAACAGAGTGGCTCTAGTCATACCACCTTCAATTTCAAGCTTTTCAAAGCATCCACTAGGAACGCACTCTAATATCTGCAATGATTTCAGTAGTATAAATTCTATCAGGTCTGCTCTAATTTCAGGATCTTCAGATGCATGCGAGTAGACTACACCCTTCTGTTTCGAGTAAACAACTATCTCTTCTAAGCCAGCCGTTGCTACATTCTGTGCACTAGGCTCTTCTGCTCTAAGGCTCTCTTTATGTTTTGCTTCATCTATCTGTCTAACAGTTTCCATTAATAAATATTGCCAAGAAGTTGTAATAGTTGTCTCTAAAGGCTTAGAGTAAGGCTTAACACTAAATTCACCACCAGTGAGTAACATCAGATTGTAGAAAGCCTCAAAACCTTTCATCTTATCCATTTCAACGTGTAATATCTCGCCATTCTCTATATAGATGTTACCAGAGCCAGAACTAGATCTTACTTCTAACAATACCGAACTTCCTCCAAGGCAGAACATTTGTAGCACATCGCTTAAGCTTGCTTGACGAATAAGCCCTTTAAAACCTTCTTGAGCTTCTAAATTTAAAAGTTCAAAGATTGCTGCATAGAGACTATCCATCTCTTCTAAATTTTTAGGTTTTTCAAGAAAGAGCGAGGCACCTGCTTGCAAGCAGGCTTCACGATAACTATTGTCTCCATACCCAGTAAGAACTACTTTGTGCATATCTGGATGTTTACGATGTAGAAGGCGTAGGAACTGCAAACCATCTACTACAGGCATACGAATGTCAGTAACAACAACATCTATTCCACCTTCTTGGAGGACTTTTACTGCATTACCTACGCTTGCAGCAACTTTTACATTGAGGGTCTTTGTTCCTTTGAGTTGAAAAAGCCTTTCCATAGTTTCAAGAAAGGAGACATCGTCATCTACGAACAGTACTGTTTCCACTTTTATTGCCTCATGTAAGAAGAGTTTGTAGAAAAGCACCGTAGTTTGAAACCGCCATTTGGTGGTTTCAAACTAGCTCTACTGGATAGTTGATCTATCGACTCACTAAGCAGATTTCATCTTATTTACTTGCTAGAACTTGCTCTATACGCTCTTTAAATCTTTTTAATACTCTAGCTCCAATCTCACTATTTTTGCTTATCCACTCAGCATTTTGAAAGACAGTTGGAAAATAGTCCTGTCTCAACTGTTCAACATATGGATAGACTTTAGCGTAGAGAAACAGACCTTCTCCACTACTTTCCATCAAAAACTCTGTGTTCACTATCGAGTGTTTTGCCATACTGTAGACCATCTCCCAGTATGTAGAAACTTGCCTATAAGCAGCATTGAGCGGATGAGAAGGCTGCATGACATCTTTCACATCATTGTAGCTTTTTGGCCAAAACTGCTCACTTACAGCTTTTCTTGACTCTCGCATTATAGCTTCGCGCCGCATATCATAGAGCTTCAGAACAAGCTCTGCATCGTGGTGATCTGGGATCTCCTTCATTGTATTCCCTCCATGTTAATAAAAGTGCCACCTATATTTACACAAAAGAGTAAAACTCTCCAGATATGTTAGATCGTTTCTACCTGAAACTTCTTTTCTGATGGTGGTTCTGTTTATAATCAGAAAAAAGTTTATGACAGAGATTTTAAGCAGAGGTTGTTATCTAATGATCAGTTTTCGTACAGTAGTTATTCTCCTACTTCTACTCTCTACCTTTGTAGATCCAGTACTATCGTTTCAAAGAAGAAGGCGGCAACCAACACCCGAAAAGACAGAGCTTGTTAAATTCAGTGCCCCAGAAATCTTCACATATGAAGAACTCTTAAAACTGGCTGAAGACCCTATACCACAGAATCTAAAAGCAAAACTCGATAAGCTTTTAAGCACTCCTTTTGTAAGCAATGAGGCTTATTTTCAAGGAGCCAAACCCATCCAGCCAAACCTTCCTCAACTCGGTTCTTCTTTGAGAATAGTAATGTGGAACATCGAGCGCGGACTAAACCTTGACGATATAATTGCAGTCTTTACCAATAAAGAGGCTTTCTTAAAAAAGATAGACACAAATAAAGTTAAGCCTGAAAGTAGCGAGTATCGCAAAGTACTTGAAGAGATCGAAGTTCTTCAAAGTGCCGATCTACTTATTCTCAACGAACTCGACTGGGGAATTAAACGCTCCAAGTACAAAGAGGTTGTCAAAGAGTTAGGTCAAGCAACAAATATGAACTGGGCTTATGGAGTTGAGTTTATAGAAATAGACCCTATAAACCTTGGCACAGAGACTTTTGAAGAAGTCCTTCCAGAAGACCGAGAAGCAATGAAAGCAGCTATAGCTGTTGATAAATCCCTCTACAAAGGGCTGCACGGTACAGCAATATTGTCACGCTACCCTATTCGTGAAGCCAAACTTCAGCCATTAAAAACTAAAGCCTTTGATTGGTACAAAGAGCAGAAAGCTAAAGTATCACTACCAGAAAAAGGTAAAAGACAGGTTAGTGAAAAAATCTTTCTTGAGAAGATACAGCGAGAAGTAAGACGTGGTGGAAGAACACTACTTACCGTTACATTAGACGTTGATGAGCTGCCAGAAAAGAAACTCACTGTAGTAGCACCCCACCTTGAAAACAATTGCAAACCAGCATGTCGGCAACAACAAATGGATGAGATACTTGGGTACATCAAAAATGTTACAGGGCCAGTAGTTATGGCAGGTGATCTAAACACAACTTTTCGTGATGGCACACCTACATCGTTTAAGCGTGAATTTACAAGACGATTAGGAAGTAGTGAATTTTGGACAGGACAAGGCATTAAATATGTGACAGGTGTTGGACTGGTCTTTGATGTGCTCAAAGGTGGAATAAGTTTTATAAAGAACCATAATGACCCTACAGTTAAACACGTTCCTGTAGTTGCACCGAATCCAGAAGAGAAGTTGTTCAAAAAGCTTGAAGACTTCCGTTTTGCTGACAACTACCGTTTTGATTTTCGAGGTGATAAAGATAGATCTTTTAACGAGCTTGAAGGAACTCTAGCCAATTCCAATGAAAGGGCTTCGAAAGGTTTTGCTGTAACTTTTGAAGTGGAAAGAACTGTTGGACCTGTAGGGAAACTCAAGCTCGATTGGATCTTTGTAAAGCCTTACATTACTGATCCGCGTAATAGTGAAGACTACTACCGTTTTGCCCCGCATTTTGCACGCACTATGGAAGAGATAAATTACTCAGTAGCAGATAGAATGTCAGACCACAACCCGATCAGTGTAGACCTACCATTCAAGGAACCAGATGTAGAGAAGCTCAAAAATACTCAGGCAAGGAGATAGATTGAATTTTCCCTGTACTCAGCAAAGAGTACAGGGAAAATTTAGCTAGTTGCTTCTAGCATTAAGTATCTTCTTGATTGGAAGTAGAAGAATTTCTGGTTTTACAACGTGTATGTTGTGAACGCTATCAGGATCTTGTATTTGGAAAAATAGCCGCATTCTCTGATCCCTGGTTAAGAAGGTGTAAAGGTTCTGGTGCTCTGTTGGAAAAACATATATTCCATCTTGAGCAAAAGCCAACAAACCAGCTACTGTTCCGCGAGATGAGTCAAAGATACCT
>JAEUQL010000158.1 GCA_016789295.1 Blastocatellia bacterium
CTTCGGCAATCTCTAAAGTAGCTCCTCCATAGAAATCTATATAGAGTCTTTTGTTGCTGTCAAAAAGAAGTATTACGGCTGCATCCAGATCTACAACTTCGACAGCTTTGAGAAGCCCACCATAGATCTCTTGTAAGTCGAGTGAACGACTAATAAGCTCAAGCATAGTATTGAGCACTGCTAGTTCACTATTGGAAATAGCAAGTTTATAAAGTGTAGCCTCCATCTCTTGCTCTATGCGTTCATGCTCTGCAGGAAGGCGGTTTAGGTTGAAAGAGATTCGTTCTAAGGCTTTGCAAAAGACCTTCTCTCGAACTTCTGGTTCAGTCTTTTTGGATTGTTCAAGAAGTTCTTCAAAGTCTGTATATATCTGTAGATAGTCTTCGTGGTTGGTAAAATGGCCAAGTAGCCATCGAATAGATAATGCTATAGTAGTTCTGTTATATGTTAGCAAAGTAGAGATTTTGTGAAGGTCTACTTCTTCAAGAGTCTTTGTAACCAACATATAGGCAAATTCTGGGCTGTAGACAATTGCAAACCAGTCGTTGAGTAGCGGATCTTGATCGTTTAGTTCTATATATTTACATCTATCATCAAACTCTCTGTTTTGAGAGAGAACTAAGACCTGTTTGGCTGTACTAAATAAGGAAACAGAGTGATGTAAGAAATGTTTAGCTTCTTGAGATCGGCTTGTGCCAATTATGACAAGCGAAGACAGCTCCATTTCACTTATCAACTCGGCTAGCATTGAACAAAAATCACTTAGGGTTTTACCTGTGAAATTTTGTAGAGACAACTGTTGTGTGTACTCTGAACCTATATAATCGGACAATGACATTAGCGTCATCTACTAACTCCAACTTGTTACGCTCTAGTATCTTCTAAGGAGCCAAAATCTATGCAATATTAAGTGTATAAAGACCAAGTTGCAAGTTTAGAACTTCTTTGACCGCTATTTAAGGTGAGTTCTATATAAGGGTTATAGCTTAATCTCTTTTAAGAGCTTGGCATTTATGCTGAGGATAGAAAAGCGGATCGCCTGTAAAGGAGATAAAATCTGCTCTGATTTTGATAGATAATGTGTGCTAACCATTAGGATTGTGAATAAAATATAAAGTTATGTTGCAAGCTTACAAATATAGACTTAAAAGCAGCAAAGCCATAACGGAAAAGCTTAATGGCATATTGAATATATGCAGAGAGTTGTACAATGCAGGCTTGCAAGAGAGAAGAGAAGCTTACAAACTCTGTGGCAAGACAGAGACCTATCTAATGCAGACCAATCAAGTAACAGCAATCAAAGAAAGTAGAGCTGTTGAAAGGCGAACCTTCTCAACTGAGAATTCCTTTGAATATCAGGCGTGTTGTTTCAGCGTCAATCTAAGCAATCCCCGTTTTTCAAGACGGAGAGGATGTCAAGATAGGATTGCTTCTCTAATTTTTAGTTTCTGAGGAAGAAAAAATAATGAAAGTCGATCAGGAAAATCTTCTGAAATTGCGAATGAGTGACACTTTGTTTACTGCTATTCGCTCGTCGCTAGATGTAGATCTGTCGCGTGCTTACAGCAACTTGATCCTATATAGTTCGTTTGGAGTAGTACGCGGAAAAGTATCACGGTATATGACAGACAGTTTGAATCAAACAAGAGATGCTACACTAGAAAATAGCACTTCAAGAGTTAGGATTCAACCAGATGTTCTTGAACTAGATGACTGCCACGTTGAACACTACTCAAATCATCTACCAACAGCCTATTTCAAAAAACTCTACATAAGAATTGAAGATATACAAGGTTTCGCATTTGAGGTGAAGGATATTTAACTACAGTTTGATAAATATATCGTCTCCTTCAATCTTAACTTCGTAACAAGAGACGCTGGCTCTGGGATTGATACTACAATGTCCATTATTGACGTCAAATGGCCAACCGTGCCAAGGACATATAACCATATTGCCCATCACTACACCTTCACCAAGTGGGCCACCTTTATGTGGGCAACTGTTATCTAAGGCGTAAACTTTTTCTCCAGATTTCAAAACGGCTATTTCGTGGCCGTTCAAAATTACTATTTTACCTCGACCTTGGATAATTTCACTCATTTGCAAAGCTTTGACAAATCCGTCCATTATGATCTTCTCTTTCTGCTTCTATTCGATGACTACAAGTACTTCTCCTGCGATCACTGTTTGGCCAACTTGTACTTTTATCTCTTTGATTTTAGATGCTTTGGGAGAAGCTAGCTCATTTTGCATCTTCATAGCCTCGACAATGATCACGCTTTCACCATCTGCTACTTCATCACCTACAGATTTCATTATCTGAACAACTCGCCCTGGCATTGGTGCTGTAATAGTCTTCGAGCCACCTGCTGCCTTGCCTTCTCCTTGTCGCTTCTTTCTGTCTATGAGGCGTGTAGTGAGAGAAAGGCCAGCCGAGTTAACAGCGACTTCCTGCCTGCCTGGCTGATACGATGTTCTAAACTCGTATACTCTACCGTTTACAAAAAGGGTATAGAGGTTGGGTTCGGGTTGTATCAGTGTTGCTTCATAAGATCTACCATCAATAGTTGCTTGAAAGCCTGCATCGGTCTTTTTCAGTTCTATTTGCACTGTCTGATTATCTACTTCTATTTCATAGTTCATAGTACTACATCCCACCAAAATGTTTTCTTGCTCTACCGCTAATCTTCCAAGCAGATTGAGGTTGTGAGGAGCTTTCTTGAATAGGGTTGACTTTAGCAAGGTGTTCCAAAAGTGCTACTATAGTAGCAAGATCCTTCTTTGTATTGTCATCTTCTGCTGCTTGGTGCTGCTGTGGATGCCAATGCCGACCCAGAAAACCTGTATCTATTTCTCCGCGACGGAAAGCCTCATTTTTGAGTATTATTTTGAAAAACTCTAGGTTGGTTCTTATTCCATCAACTTGATATTCAGAAATGGCGCGTTCGAGTCGAGCAATAGCCTCTTCTCTAGTTCTTCCCCAAGCTGCAAGTTTTGATAGTAGTGGATCATAATATATAGGAACTTCAAAGCCCGAATATATACCGCTATCGTCTCTGATTCCAGGACCGCTTGGTACTTGAAGGTGGGTTATCTTCCCAGGGCTTGGCATAAAGTTGTGCCATGGATCTTCGGCATAGACTCTACACTCTATAGCCACTCCTCTTAAAACAATGTCTTCTTGGGCTATTTTTAATGTTTCGCCTGCAGCAATTTTTATCTGTTCTTTAACAAGATCGACTCCTGTAACAAGTTCTGTGACAGGGTGCTCTACTTGAAGGCGTGTATTCATCTCTAAGAAGTAGAAGTTGAGGTCTTTATCTACCAGAAACTCAAGTGTGCCTGCATTATAGTAACCAACCTCTTTTGCTATACCTACGGCAGCTTCCCCCATTTTACGGCGCAGTTCTGCACTATTTACTGGAGAAGGGCACTCTTCTATTACCTTCTGGTTTCTTCTTTGGATAGAGCACTCACGCTCTCCCAAATAGATACAGTTGCCGTGCTTGTCAGCCAATAACTGTATCTCTATATGTTTTGGGCGTTCTATATACTTCTCTATGTAGACTGTAGAGTCTTTGAAAGCCGATGCTGCTTCAGAACGGGCTAGATTGTAAGAGCTTGCTAAAGCGTCGGGTGAGTAGACAATTCTTAGACCTTTTCCACCACCACCCGAAGCAGCTTTGATCATCACTGGATAGCCTATGCTTTCTGCAGTTGTTACAGCATCTTCCAGTGACTCTAGAGGCTCTTGAGTACCAGGAACTACTGGTGCGTTGGCTGCTATTGCAACTCGTCGAGCACTGATCTTGTCTCCCATTAACTCCATCGATTTTGCCGATGGCCCTATGAAGACTGCTCCTGCTTGCTCAACAGCTCTGACAAAGCTTGGGTTTTCTGAAAGAAAACCATATCCAGGATGTACAGCTTCAGCTCCAGAAAGCTTAATAGCTTCAACAATACGCTCTGCTGAAAGATAGCTCTCCAGCGAAGGTGCTGGGCCTATGCAGTAGGCTTCATCAGCATATCGAACGTGTAGGGCAGAAGGATCTACTTCAGAGTAGACGGCAACGGTTCTAATACCCATCTCACGACAGGCACGCATGACACGAACTGCTATTTCACCACGATTGGCTATCAGTATTTTAGAGAACATAAGATTATTAAGGTCTGGTTATGTAATGTTTAGTAACTTACTCTACAAAGGAGTTGCCAGGTCGGCGCGGATCGTATCTTACGCTTACAGTACTACCTAATCGATAGTCTTTCAAGCGTGTAAGCTGAGATGTTGAAAGTGCTTGAGACGATTCGTATGTGACACTGGCTGTAGAATAGCGATAGAAGATGATGCAAGGTTTATTTGGGTCCACCTCTTTCTCGCTGACACTTCTACCTTGTTGGGTTACATCTATAATTAATCCTTCAATGATTCTGCCACGAGCTGTAAGCCATTGCCTACGTTGGTCTTCAGGATCTGATCTTTTAAAAAGGCTATGCAGTTTTGCAAAAAAGCCTGTTGTCTTGGAACCTGTAGCGTACACCTCTTATTTCTCTTTCGCTGAATCCATTTTATGGTTAGGTTTTTTGTAAGGCGTATTTATTATCAGATCATCGCGCATTACTATATCGTCTGGTGTACCTATCTTTCCATCAATGCCTGGAGAGACCAGTTGGTACTGGTTAAATGTAACTCCAGATTGGGAAAGATCGGCTGCAGAATCTGCTGCCAGTTCAGTTGTAGTCTGGTATTCGAGTTTTTGTTCCCAGTAGTCGAGGGTTTCGACAGTATTTTCAGTTATGTCTAAATCTGCCAAACTACGTGGATAGCTTCCGTGCTCTTTCTTGTACTGCTGCAGAGCTATGGCTAGTTTGTACATCTGTGCTCTTGTAGCGGCTTGTTGTTTTTCTGCTCTTGCCCGCAAGTATTTTGGGATTCCAGCTACTACATAAGAAGTAAAGCCTATGACAATCAAAAGGGAGAAGGAGAGGGCAGTTTTTGCAGTTCTGAGTCCACCGTAGTGTTTGGGATCGGCTTTGGCCTGCTTAATAGCTTTATATGCGAGAATTAGTGCAAACAGAGGAAGCGGTAGTACCAGCTTCCAGGCAAAAGATAGTGTACCAAGCAGTCCTAAAACAAGAGCCGTTACAGGCTTTCCTATTTTTGGCACTATATGTTCTGGTTCGGTGAGTGGATGCCCAACTACTCGTGCCCCACAAGAGCAACTTAAGCCATCAGTTTCCATTTGACCACCGCAACATGGACAGATCATAGTCAACTCCTTCAATTCGCTACCACCATATCTACGCCCCAAAAGCTGCTATATTGTCGTTTAACTCTGTCTTTGACTCGTCAGTCTTTTTTTTCTCTTGGTTACCAGTCCTATCAACTCTCGATGAGATGGCATTCTTCTCCATCTCATCGATTACTCTGACTTCTTTCCAGGTGTGGTAGACCCTGTGTATCACTGTCCAATGGGACAGGACAGCTAGTATCCAGATGACAGCGTGCATCTTGTGTAGGAACAGGTGTTGTGGACCTATCTCGGTCAAAGAACCTATTACCAAAAGTACAACACGTTCGGGTCTCTCTAGGAAACCTACCTTGCATTTTGGTATTAGACTTTCTGCTCTTGCTCTGGTGTAACTGACAAGCACTGAACCTACTAGTCCAATTCCCGTGAGTGCTACATAAAGCGTATTGTGGTCTTTGGTATCTCTGGCATAGTAGATAATTATGCCTAACAGAACAATTATATCTGAGTATCGATCCATCACAGAATCGAAGAAAGCTCCAAAACGTGTCACTCGACCTGTGTGACGAGCTACGCGCCCATCCAGCATGTCGAAGATATTTGCAAAAAGCAGCACGAGACCACCAACGAAGAAGTAGCCATAACCAAATAGGAACGCGGCTGCAATGTTGATGAGTAGACCGGCAAAAGTAAGGTGGTTGGGATTGGGATCAAGCGAGGCTATTGCATGCACTATTGCATCTAGTGCACGCTTCCCCATGTATCCAATCTGTTCACCGAGCATATAAGATGTTTGACCTTTCTTGACACTCCCAGAGAGAGGGATAGTTTTGGATGCTAGGAAAACAGTCAGAAGGACTCATGCCTACCATCAAGGATGGTCTAACCGCTTCCAAGCCTCAAATGGATCCACTATCCGGTGTATGGATAGTTGCCCAGTGTCAATGGGACTACTACAGGTAATAAAACTAATGCTTTACAACTTGTAGATACTTTACTTGTACTAATTTTTAGTACTTGTTTTATGTGATAAAGCTGTCACATATCAGATTGCCCTTAAAGGACTTATGCTTATTTCAAGCATATCTCCTCTAGCTTACTGCTTTACTTTTGTCAATCGCTTTGTTACTAAATACTATTCATCCCATTCCTAAAGACCTGGGTTTTCTCGCGCAAGACTTGCAAGTAACAATGGGCCAAGTCGCAAATTATAGTTGTTAAAAATCTTGATTGTCAAGGAAAGCGACGTCGTCTACGCTGCCTTAGTTTAATATCTTCTGTAATTTGCGGATCGACTTAATTGCCAGTTTGTAGTTTGGGTTGTACTCTACGGCACGACTGTAACAACCCATGGCTTCAATAAGCTTACCTTGCTTCTCATAGATTCGACCCAAGTTGTAGTGTGGATAGAAGTAGCATTCATAGCGTGGTGCTACCATAGCTCTCTTAAGCCATGGTACAGCCGCAACGTGGTCACCCTTCTCCATCAGATAGACCCCAATGTCGTTGTAAGGATTTCCAAAGGTTGAATCTACTTCTATTGCCTTGAAGCACTCTTCTATTGCTTCGTCTAAGCGGTTCTGAAAGCTATAAGTCCAACCAAGAAATGTATGAGCTTCTGCTGTAGGCATTACATCTATAGACTGCTTGTATAGATCTATAGCTTCTTCAAGTTTTCCTGCCATCTGTGCTTTGTAAGCTTTTTGAAAGAGAGACATGGCAAAATCTCTTGTTGAGGTGTCTGCCATCTTGCCTCCATCAGTTCTAGATTTAAAGTTCTTCGATTATCTTCGCCCTCTTTTGGCTGTACTCCTCTTCTGTTATGAGTCCAGACTTTTTAAGATCTTCGAGTTTACGCAGCCGTTCTTCTAGAGTTGGTTTTGGAGGTTCTGCGGGGGTGGGTTGTCTATTTCCTGCTTGCCCCATGGACTGCATCGATTGGGCGATCATCTGACCCATGCCAAATCCCATGCCCATACCCATAGCATCACCTGCCCCTGTGCCAGGCTGCTTTGCAGCATCTCTTATAGCTTGTGCCGATTGATACTGCATGTAAGACTGCATATCACCTATGGCTCTCATTCCTGCGCCTTCGTCGATACGTTTCTGTACTTCTTCGGGAAGAGTTATTGAGCCGATCACCAGATCTACTAACTCTAGTCCTTGTTTGGAAAAATCGTCTGCAACGCGGGCTTTGGCTCCTACAGAGATCTCGTCATAGTAGGCTGCAAGTTCAAATGCAGATTTGAAATTTTCCGCTAAAAGGTCTGTGAGCCTTTGAACAATTATATCTCGCAGAAAATCTTCTATCTGTTCGGTACTAACACGACCACGAGTTCCAACAATTGTTGCTACAAACAGTTGTGGATCGACTACACGCAAGGAATATTTTCCAAAAGCTCGCAAATTGAGTGGGCCAAGTTGTGGATCTCTAACCATTATGGGAGCTTTTGTTCCCCATTTCATATCTTGAAAGACCTGTCTGCCTATATAGACAACAGAGCATTGAAAGGGTGAAGTACCACCAAACGGTATGCTAAGTATTCTTGTAAGAAGAGGGAGATTATTGGTGGTAAGTGTGTGGCGACCTGGACCAAAGACATCGAGAGCTTTACCGTCTCTAAAAAAGACAGCAGACTGATTTTCTTGCACTATTAGTTGTGCTCCCATTTTGATGTCTGTTGCGCCAGATTCAGGGAACCGATGAACAATTTGACGACCACTGTTGTCGAAAAATTGTATAACTTCTATTGCCATGTCGCCTCCTAGCTGTTT
>JAEUQL010000159.1 GCA_016789295.1 Blastocatellia bacterium
AAGGTGGCGCGCAATAAAGTTGCATTCATTGGCTCATCTGAAATAGTTACCACTTCGTTTATGCCTTCCACACTGCCAGACAACACATCAACGATTAGTGTAATTTTTCCTTTTTCATGAAGGCCAGATTGAGCAATCAGAGCAAGCAGCCCAACGGTCTTCAACACTACTGTCTTTCCACCAGCATTTGGTCCACTAATGACCATTGCATTGGAGTTTCTGCTGAGTTTGAGTGAAATAGGTACTACTTTGCCACCACTACGGCGCAGGTTATGTTCAAGTAGTGGGTGGCGTGCATCTAGCATCTCTAACCTACCTTCTAGGTTCATTTGCGGGCAGGTACAGCTATAGTCTTCGGCAAAGTTTGCCTTTGCAACTACCAGATCGAGTTC
Source organism: Blastocatellia bacterium (assembly GCA_016789295.1). Lineage (GTDB taxonomy): Bacteria > Acidobacteriota > Blastocatellia > Chloracidobacteriales > JADJPF01 > JAEUQL01. The sequence continues at coordinate 393 of JAEUQL010000159.1, forward strand.
TTCTATAGCTTTCACCATAGTCTTGATTGCTGGAAGCTCTTTACGAAGCATTTCAGAAAGCTGAAAAAGGATCTTGGCTATCTCTTCGCTCTCAAACTCTTTGAGTCTGACAAGTTCATTATTCTCTTCTATTGTGGAAAGTGGCTCGACGAAAGCTGTAGCTCCGCTTGATGAAAGGCCGTGAACAACGCCAGGAACACGACCTCGTAGCTCACTTCGTACAGGGATAACAAATCTACCATTACGAACAGTAACAAACTCATCTCTGACGGTTCCTTCGCTTCCAGCTTGGTCAATGAGTGATTCAAGTTGGCGATAGATCCTAGAGCGCAGATGCCCAATTTCGCGCCGTATGCGGCGCAGCTCCGGGCTTGCGTCTTCATTGACTTCACCCGATGGAAGCAGTGTTGCACGAAGTTTGTTGTAGATTGGTGTAAGATTTGGGATCTGGTCTAAAATTGCACTGAGTGCTTTGAAGCGATCACGTACTTCACGAAAATCCTGACGTAGAGAGTTACCTATACTTATAATGCTTTGAAGATCCAACAACTCTTCTGTATCCAACCGTGTGTTTGCAACGCCAAGCCGCATGAGCATCTCTGTTGGGTCTTTTATTTCGCTAATACGTATGCGACCTATTTCCTGTTGGTAAGAGATACATTCGCTAGCCTCTAGGTGGGACTTTCTTATCTGCTCTATATCTTGGAGTGGCTCTAATTCAAGCAACTGCTTTTGACCTATCGGGGTCTGTGCGTAACGGGCTATCAACTGACGAAATTTATCAAATTCAAGGGCTTCGAATGCCTGCTTTTCCATACTGCTCTCTACTTTCTATGCAAAATATCAATAATAGATGTTAGATAGAGAGTCGTCAATTCCCTTGCAGGCTTATTTGCTAAGAGAACATCTAACACCACCAAAAACTTCTTTGCTTTGAAACTTTAACTTAGAGCCTAGATAGAACTATTGAGACAACAGCAATTGACATTTGATTACTGGACAATAGAATAGCTGCATCAGATTTTATTGAGATAGTAGAAATATGAATCCTCAATTTGAAATAGAAGAACTAGAGAGTAATGAAAAAGTCTTTCTCAAAGAGTGCGATCTCTTTATGTCGCTGGGCGAAGAACTTATTCAGGAAGTCCTCGCTCGCGGCGAGCTACTTACTCTACCCGCAGGCACAGATCTATTTTATATAGGAGATCCACCAGACAATTTCTATGTGGTAAAGAGTGGAGTTGTTGAGATATGTAGACCATCTCTCGACAAAAATGGTGAGATACGGCCAGTTGCATATTTGGGAAGCTCTGATTCTATGGGCGAAATGGCAATAGTTACAGGAACAAGCCACGGCTCTATGGCAAGGATGCCAGAAGGTGGCGAAATTTTTAGACTGTCGCGCAGAGAGTTTCACAAGTTGATCGACGATTTTCCTGTTTTTGCCCGCAACCTAATACAACTGTTTGCACATCGTCTTGAAGCAAGAGTAAAAGATATGCGTGTTGCCAAGCGGCATCTACACGGCAACCTGCGGTTCTTTGACTTACCTACAGTTATTCAGACAATCGTCTCTACTCGCCTTACAGGCACACTTGCACTAACGAGCGAACAACAGGAACCTATTGCAGAAGTCAACTTTGAAGGTGGTGAGATACAGAGTGCGTTTATGGGAGAGCTTTTTGGAGCAGAAGCATTCATGCAGCTTTTTCAACCACCACCACAAGACGGAAATTTTGACTTCAAGACAGGCCCTATCCAGGCAGTTGGTGATAGCAGCTTTGAGATAGCTTTTCCAACTATGAACCTTCTGATGGAGTCTGTAAGGCTTCAAGACGAACTTGTGGAGCTTAAACAGACGATCCGCGATCAAGATCTCTACATTCCACTTAGTGACGAGTTGCAGTGGGATACAGAAGACCGGTTCTATCCTTTGGCTCTTCAGATATGGCTGCTTTTACACGAGCGCAGGTACAGAGTCTTCGAGCTAAGGGCTACAACACTTCGCTGTCACTACTACTGTTACAAAATACTCTATCAACTGCTTGAAACCAGACAGATCAGTACTGTTTTAGGTGTATAAAGTGAAGCTCTTACCTTTAGAAGACGGTGAGGTTCTTCTTTGGGAAAACTTCTTTGATCAGCAAGAGAGTAGAAATTTCTTTACTAAACTACTAAATGAGATCGACTGGCAACAGAGGCAGATTAAGATCTTTGGTCGGCTAGTAGAGCAACCTCGACTTGTTGCTTGGTACGGAGAGGCTAGCTACACCTATTCTGGTACAACCTTTGACCCACTTTCGTGGACTGAAACTCTACTGGAGATAAAGGCTAGAATAGAGGCTGTTGCTGGGGTAAATTTCAATACAGTTTTGTGTAACCTCTACCGCAATGGCCAAGACAGCATGGGGCTTCACAGTGACAATGAGCCAGAACTGAAAGAAGTGATAGCTTCAGTAAGTTTTGGAGCTACGAGAAGATTTATCTTTAAGCATAAAAAGAAGAAGTTAAGCTATGAGATAGAGCTAACAAGTGGTAGCCTACTTTTGATGCAAGGAACTACTCAACACCATTGGAAACACGGCCTTCCCAAAACTCAGAAACCTCTTTCGGAAAGAATAAACCTGACATACCGAATAGTAGAAAAGAAGTTCTGGCAAGAAACAGCAACACTACACAACTTGTCTGACTAAAAAACCGTTTTCTAAAGTAGAAGCCCCTAGCTGTACTTACAAACTATCTGCAAATTGGAAAGTGGGCGGTGAATTATGAAAAAGCTAATAGTAATTCTTGCTCTCGTTCTAGCAGTAGTATTTTCAGCAAATGCCCAAGAGGGCGACAGTGAGTTCTTTGCTGGCTACAGTTACTTTCGCGGAGATCTCGATGCCAATTTCAATGGCTTCAATCTTGCCTATACCCGGTTTCTTGGTAATAAAGTCGGTTTCACAAGTGAGTTGAGCCGATTATATTGCCCAGAAGAAGATGCGCGAGTTGTAACCTACCTGTTTGGCCCTCGTTATGTAGTGAACAGACAAGGAGCTGTTTCACCTTTTGTTCATGCACTAGTTGGTGGAGGTAGCTTAAATGTACGCTCTAGCAATGCAAATGGCTTTGCTTTTGCTTTGGGTGGAGGAATTGATATAAAGTTGAGTAAAAGGGTCTCTTTTCGAGCATTCCAAGTAGACTATCTTCCCATCCGGCTTAGTGGAGAGACATTTCAAAATGGCCGAGTTAGTGCAGGAGTGAGTTTTAAGTTCTAAACATACTGGCCTGACTAAAAAGTCAGGCCAGTGGAAAAACTGGTTCCTAACTTCTTAAAAAAATCAAGTCTAGAAAAGCAGGCAAAAAACAGTAAACTTCAAGCTTTCAAACTACCATATTGAAGGGCTGTTTGTAGAGCCTACTTATGAGAACTCGTTATAAATACGTTATCTTTATCCCAAACTACTATGGGAGCTGTGACGCAGAAGTTATGTCAGGCTTGCAGCAGGCCATAAAAGAAGACTATGTAAGAAAAATATGTACAGTAAAAGAATAGATAAAAGCTGCTTTAAAAAGAGCAAGGCTAACACTTTTTTCGCTGTAACTTCTTGACTCTCTTCGTATTTAGCAACTATAATCTCTTGTTCCGCTAAGAGTTGTAGCTTTTCTCACCATAAATGCTGTATAGCAAGAAATAGGAAGATTTAGGAATATAGACTTTGGTAAATAGGTTTGGATAGTTGAATAGATAGAAGTAAGAAAATCTCAAGAAGTATAAACGCGGTACGGAGGAAACGTGATAAAGCTCGATATTGTTAACAAAGTAGCAGATAAGACAGGAGTAGCCAAAATAAAAGCCGAAGTTGCAGTTGATGCGCTTTTCAACGCCATGAAAGAAGCGATGCAGCGAGGTGAGAGGATAGAATTACGTGGGTTTGGAGTATTTGTAGTCAAACCTCGAAAACGTGGTATCGGACGCAATCCACGCACAGGTGAGGTTACCGATATCCCACCAGGTAAAACAATACGTTTCAAACCTGGAAAGGAGCTTCAACAGTAAAAAGTTAGGCTTCAACGTTGAAGCTGTTTTATCTTTATTAGATTGTATACAGAGTTGGATTATAGATGTGACTAGTTCTTCAAGTTCTCAAAGTGGCAGAAATAGAGATGGCTACTTCTATTCGGATATAGGAGAAGCTCAATCCCTGTTTTCAGGGCGTAACTTATTCGACCCAACCTTGGCACCAACACGAATAGTTTTCCACCTTTTTCTCTTTTTGCTCACTTTTATTACTACAACAATTTCTGGGGCACTATTTCCATTGCTGCTTCAAGATACAGATCTTGTAAGCATGCTCTTTTCACTAGCAACTGATAGAGCACCTATAACAAATGGACTCCTTTTTTCATTCACACTCCTTACTATATTAGGGACTCACGAACTAGGTCACTACATTGCTTGTAGGTACTACGGAGTCACAGCCACACTTCCTTACTTCATCCCAGTTCCTCCACCTCTTGGAATAGGAACACTGGGAGCTTTCATTCGTATAAAAGCTCCAATTGAAACAAGAAAGGCACTTTTTGACATAGGAATTGCTGGACCTCTTGCAGGTTTTGTCTTTGCACTTCCGGCTGCTCTTGTAGGAATATATTACAGTAAACCACTAACTGATAGTATGCCTGTCACATTTAATAGTCCATTGCTTTTCGTTCTTTTGTCAAAACTCCTGGATAGACCTTCTGCAATGGAGTGGAATCCTGTTTGGTTTGCTTGTTGGGTTGGAATGCTTGCTACTGCTCTCAACTTGTTGCCAGTTGGGCAACTCGATGGAGGACATGTAGTGTATGCACTCTTTGGAAGACGCGGTCATAAGTTTGTGGCAATGACCATAACCTTGATACAAGCAGTCATCGGATACCTTGGCTATACACTCTATCATTGGAGTGGAGGTTTCATATATGCTGCGATGCTACTTCTGATGTTTCTTCTCAAACACCCACCAGTAATGGATGAACACGCACCAATAGGACTTGGAAGGAAAATTTTGGGTTTCATAGCTTTCATAGTATTCATCTTAAGTTTTATGCCTATCCCAATAAAGATTGACTAGTTTTATGTGGGACTTGCTTCTAAGAAATATAAGTCAACACGTAAAACTTTCTCCTCAAGAGATTGAAATCTTCAAGTCTTGGTTTTCTTTCAAAACGCTAAAACGACATAACTACTTTCTTTGTCAGGGTGATATATGTACACACCAAGCATATGTGATAAGAGGCTGTCTTTCTGTCTTTAATACTGATGAAAAGGGACGGGAACACATATTGCAATTTGCAATGGAAAACAGTTGGACAGCAGACCTGTATAGTTTTCTGACAAAGACCCCTTCCAGATACAGTATAGAGTGCTTAGAAGATACAGAGCTTTTATTAATAGAAAGAGACAGTTTAGAAAATTTATATCAGCAATGCTCTAGCGTTGAACGGCTCTTTAGAATACTCTTTCAGAATGCATATGTTGCGTCCCAAAAACGTATCATCGATCAACTCTCACTTTCAGCGCAAGAACGCTATCAGGAATTTCTGAAAAATCATCCACAATTGGAAAGACGTATTTCAAGCTACAAAATAGCTTCTTATCTGGGTATTACTCCTGAAGCTTTTAGCCGACTTCGTAAGAACATGAAAGATAAGAAATTTTAATTCAAGCCAATTTCTTAACCTACATCATTGTGAACAAATCACTATAAACCATAGACTTATGAAAAAAAGAGGTGTATCTATGGTATTAACATTGTTTTTCAACCGTTTTGATCAGCTACTTGAACGACTGAAAGAATATGCACCTATATTCATCCGACTAGCATTTGGCTATCATTTGGTGCAGTACACTTATGAAGATATTCTGTTTCTAAAAGCTCATATTGGCTTTGGAGCTTGGCTTGCACAGATGGGGGTGCCTTTTCCATCTTTTATGGCCTATGTGGCTTTAGGAACAGAGTTTGTTGGAGGACTCTGTTTAATCTTTGGTCTGTTAGTACGTTATGTATCTATCTTTCTAATAGCTAATTTCATAACTGCTATCTGCTTAGTCCACTTAGATGATCCTTACAAGAAATCTTTTGAAGCTATCCAAATGTTAATGGTCTCTCTCTTCTTTTTATTCAATGGAGCAGGGAAGCTTTCTATAGACTCATTTTATGGAAAAAAGATACGCTCGTAAGTTTTATTACACAGGAACAAACATTGATAGACTTATTCTTTAACCTTATCACTATCCAAGTCGGATCAAGCCTTGGTTACTAACATAATACTTTGTGACTTGATCTCGACTCTTTTCTATTGAATAGAATTAGCAAGTGTTTCTATACAAATTCCTATACATATATAGTACCATTTTATACCAAAAAACTAGAAGATACGTGGCAAATAGCAATATATAACATAGCTATTTAAGTACCACACACTAGCTCTATACTCCTTTACTCAGAAACATAAATTGAATACATATTTTTTATTTTAATAGTAAGAAAATTATTGACACGTTTTACAGTGTATATTAATCTAACTTATATAATAATTCTCCTATCTCAAGTTGTTTTATGATTAAATTAATACAAGTTTTTTATTAAACTTGCTTCTTTTCAAAATACCTCTAACTAGTTCTAAATCAAGATATTAAGCCATTTTTCTCAAAATCAAAATTTGATAGTTTTCAAAATACAAAAGAAGTATTTTAGTGTTAGTAAAGCTGCAAGGGTATTCTTTAAAGAAAGTAAGGAATTATGAGAGAAAATGACCAAAGTCTTTTACAGGTCTTTAATGATCTCAGCCACATACTTCTTAAAAGTAGATCTTCTGATGATGCTTTGAGTAGTATAGCCAAACTTTGCCGAAATGTACTCAACTCACAATATTGCATCATATCTAGAGTCTATACTGAAGGTCGGTTCTTGGTTACTGTCGCCTGTTCTGGGTCTGATGATGAATTTGAAAAGTTCATACTTGGGAAAAAGTTTGATAAAGAGAATAAATATATAGATTTTGACTTAGTTTTTAAGGGAGAAAAGATAGAGGTTTATGACATTCATAAAAATGGACAAGGAGTTGCAAATCCAGACATAGCAAATCTCTTTGACTTACAGTCTTTACTTTCCTATCCACTAAAAGTTGGTGAACACTTAGTTGGCTACATAAACCATTTCTCATCTAATAATTCTCAATTTACAGAGTATGACAAAAAGGTTTTAGAAATATTTGCTAATCAAGCAGTTCTTGCTATCGACTTTCTAGATAGAAAATTTCATGAAGTTGCTGAGGCTCGTCAAGAAATAATGCGGCTTGATGATGAGGAAGCAGTTTGGGATTACGTTGTTAAATCTGCAGGTAAATTAACAGGTGCTCCCTGGGTATGTATAGGTAAACTAGATTACAAAACTGGGAGCTTGCAAATAGTAAGAACCACCAAAGCTATTCCTAAAGACTGTGAATTTTTCACTAATAGAGATTCTGAAAAAAGTGTGATGGTTAAATCAATAAAAGATGGAAAAACTATCTTAATTAATGACTTAGAAGGAAAAGAGCACTTGAAGTGGGGAGGGGAGCCA
>JAEUQL010000015.1:0-269 GCA_016789295.1 Blastocatellia bacterium
CCGGGATCTCGCGCCTGCAAGGTGGACACCAAGTAGCCCAATAGACCACAAGTACTACCTTACCGTTGAGATCCTCTCTTGTGTAGGCTTTACCATTGATATCTTTGAAGTTAAGGTTAGATATACTCTGGGCTTTGCTACTTTTTTCTTCAGAAAGAAGAGCAGATTTTTCACTGCCTACTTCCTTATTGGTACCAAACATCATTGGTAAACAGGCCGTCTGGTCAACGAGGGTGAGCATCAGAGCTAGGATCAGAAAAGAGTTTTGT
>JAEUQL010000015.1:279-14462 GCA_016789295.1 Blastocatellia bacterium
TCACGCTTAAAATACCTCTGCTTTTTCTTGGTTAAAGAGAAATTCTAACTACTTAGTGTGACGAATGGAAGAGATTAACTCGGTTCGTAAACAGGGAAACTTCTTTCTAAATCTCCCACAACTAAATAAAGTGTGATTTTCGTCACAGACTTGCTCTACTGCACATCTTAAACTCCTACTGAGAAAGGTAGATATCTATGGGTGGAAGTTTAAGAGGTCTGTTTTACGCAACTGCCGTGACAGCTATTGTAGCAGTAGCTATTGTGGTTGGATCGCGCAATCTTGCCCACTTTGATGGTGCACTAGTTGGATATACTTTTGCAGTCTTATTTGCTGCTTTTGGTATAACTTACCGGTATTCTATATGGCTGCAACGCCCACCAACTGCTCTCTATTGGAGGCGTGGTTGGCAAGTCTTTTTCAGACCAAAGTATCTTCTTCATAACATTGTCCATTGGCCAAAAAGAGTATTTACAGACTTTGCTTTCAACAAGTTTATCTTCAGACGGGGTAGAGGGAGGTGGATTGCACACCTGTTGATAATGTGGGGTTGTTTATTGGCTGTAGCTATTACCTTTCCACTAGTCTTTGGTTGGATACACTTTGAAACTTTTGCTGATAATCTTTCTTGGTACAGAGTCTACATATTCGGCTTTCCTACATTCTCATTTCCTGTCTATTCAATAGTTGGTTTCTTTATATTTCACGGGCTTGTGTGGGCGTCAATTATAGTAATTTGCGGTGTAGTAATTGCTATGCGACGTAGATTGCGTGATCACGCTGCAGGTGCACTACAGCAATTTGGAGAAGATTTTGTTCCTTTAATACTTCTTTTTGCTGTAAGCGTGACAGGTTTGATGCTTACAGCAAGCTACTCTTGGATGAAAGGCTCTGGATACGAGTTTCTAGCAATGTTGCACGCAATAAGTGTGATATTTACTCTGCTATGGCTTCCATTTGGCAAGTTTTTTCATATCTTTCAACGCCCTGCACAGCTTGGAGTTAGTTTCTATAAAGAGGTAGGTAAGTTTGAACCCAAAGCCAAGTGTAGACGCTGTGGTGAAGAGTTCGCTTCGCAGATGCACATACAAGACCTTATTGAAGTAGAAAAGCAGCTTGGATACAGATATGAGATAGGTTCAGGTATAGAACACTATCAATGGATATGCCCATCATGTCGAAGATGTCTTTTTGCTATATCTCAAGGAAAACTTTGGCAATAGTTGGAGATAGGGATAATGGCTAAATTACCAGTAAGTATTGAGGCTCTCACAAAAGGTTTTGGCCCACACACTGCACAAAGTATCGGGAAAAGAGTTGAAACAGGTATAGAACCCGATAGAGTAGTTAACACTCATTGTTGTTTTTGTGGACAGCAGTGTGGAATACAACTAAAGGTAAAAGAGAATGAAGTCATTGGATTTGAGCCACGCGACAGCTTTCCTTTTAATCAAGGGATGCTCTGTCCCAAAGGGGTAAAAAGATACCTTCAAGGTTCACATCCAGACAGGCTATTGACAGCACTTGAGCGTAATAGTGAATCTAGCAGTGGTTTTATACCTATTGATTACAATAAAGCTATTGAACGAACTGCCAAAGAGATAACGCGAATACAGAGCAGTTTTGGAGCTGATGCTTTTGCTATTTTAAGCGGTGCAAGTTTGACTACAGAGAAGACTTATCTGATGGGCAAGTTTGCAAGAATCTGCTTGAAGACAGCTAACATAGATTATAACGGTCGTCTCTGCATGGTGAGTGCAGCAGCAGGTAATAAAAAGGCTTTTGGTATAGATCGTGCTGCGAATCCTTGGTCAGATATTCCAAAAGCTGAGGTAGTGTGGATAAGTGGTGCAAACATTGCTGAATGTGCTCCGATCACAACCAACTATGTTTGGCAAGCAAGAGAAAATGGGGCAAAGATAATAGTTGTAGATCCACGCATCACTCCTATAGCAAGAACTTGTCATCTTTTTCTTCCTGTAAAGCCTGGCCGAGATGTTGCATTATTTAACGGTATTCTGCATCTTATGATTGAACATAATTGGATTAATCATGAGTTTATAAATAGTCATACAGTTGGCTTTGAAGCAGTTGCACAACACGTCAAAGAATGGACTCCTAAAAAGACTGCAGAGGTTACAGGTATTGCAGAAAAGTTGATCAGAAAAGCTGCAGAACTTTGGGGAAGAGCAGAAAGCAGTTTTCTGCTGCATGCTCGTGGCATAGAGCACCACAGCCATGGAGTAGAGAATGTACTTGGAGCGATCAACATAGTTCTTGCTTCTGGTAGGATCGGGCGCGAAGGTTGTGGCTATGCAACTATTACAGGACAGGGAAATGGCCAAGGTGGCAGAGAACACGGCCAAAAGTGTGATCAACTTCCTGGTGGACGTGACATCAGCAATCCAGAGCATAGAGCCTATATTGCAAAAGTATGGGGAGTAAACCCAGACGAGCTTCCGCAGGCAGGCGTTGATGCTTATGAGATTATGCGAAAGATAGAGCGTGGAGAGATACGAGGTCTTTTGACTATCTGCTTTAATCCAAAAGTCTCCTTGCCTGACAATAACTTTGTTACTCGTGCGCTGGAAAAACTAGAATTTTATGCTGCAATAGATTTCTTCTTAAACGAAACGGCTCACCACGCTGATATCGTGCTGCCAGGATCTCTTCACGAAGAAGACGAAGGAGTTGTTACTCAGATAGAAGGTCGAGTAATTAAGATAAACAAGGTAGTCGATCCACCAGGTGATGCAAAGCAAGATTGGAAAATCATTCAAGATATTGCAAAAAGTCTTGGGCGAGAGCGTGGCTTTACCTTTTCTACTCCTGCAGAGATCTTTCAAGAACTTCGAATTGCGTCAAAAGGAGGAATTGCTGACTATTCTGGCATTACTTACGACCGTATAGAGCAGCAGAATGGTATCTTCTGGCCTTGTCCAAGTGAAGAGCATACTGGAACTGTGAGGCTTTTTGAGGAAGGCTCATTCAATCCAATAGCAAAAGGTAATGGTAGGTTCTACTTTCCTGATGGTAAAGCAAGATTCAATCTGGCTCTCTACAAACCTCCTGCAGAGGATGTTGATGAAGAGTTCCCTATAATATTGACTACTGGAAGAGTTGTTAGCCATTTTCTTTCTGGTACACAGACTCGCAGGATTGGACCGCTTGTAGACCAGACACCTAGCCCATTCGTCGAAATCCACCCAAGGCTTGCTGATAGACTCGGTATAAAAAATGGAGATATGACTACTGTGGTTTCTCGTAGAGGAGAAATTACCATTAAAGCACAGATTGTTAACACAATTCGACCAGACACTGTCTTTATTCCTTATCATTGGCCAGGAAAACAGAGTGCCAATCAATTGACAATTGCAGCACAAGATCCAATTTCTAAGATACCGGAATATAAAGTTTGTGCAGTGAAGCTATTCAGAGCAGAACAGTAGGAGAGTTATGTCTGTACCAGATAATCTAGGTTTTTTTATCGATCCTAACCGATGTATAGGCTGTCAATCCTGTGTACAAGCTTGCAGTGAATGTGATACACACAAAGGAAAGTCAATGATACAACTTCAGTATGTTGATAGAAGTTCTTCGATTCAGACAGTTCCTGTCGTCTGTATGCACTGTAGCTCACCAACTTGTGCAGAAGTTTGTCCATCTGATGCTATAAAAAGAACCGAAGATGGTGTTATGCAGACAGCTCGTAAGCCACGTTGTATAGCTTGTAGTAATTGTGTACTTGCATGTCCTTTTGGAATACCAAAAATGCAAACTGAGTTAGAAATGATGATGAAATGCGATATGTGTTATGACCGTAGCTCTGTTGGAAAAAAACCTATGTGTGCAACTGTCTGTCCAAGCCAAGCTCTCTTTTTTGGAACCAAGGAAGAGATAGAAAAGCTAAGACCTAGATCACAGGTTAGTAATGAATTTAAGTTTGGTAAGCAGATAATTAAAACAAAAGTTCATATAATGCTACCTAAATTTACACCTACAAAAGTACTCGATGTTACCGCAGCAATGCATGAACCAGTTGTAGATAAGAATTTTGATTTAGAGTCATTACTAGATAATTTTGAAGTCTGATAAGTTATAAGTTATGGAGTAAATTATGACAAAAATCGATTATCAAGAACTATCAGTATCTCCAGATGGTAAAACAGAGTCAGAACAACCTGTTTGGAGGAAAGATTTCCCTATAGACTGGCCTTCGGATAGTTATGTTGCACGTAGAGAGTTTACAAAGTTTCTGATTCTGATCAGCATGGCTTTCTCTACGGGTCAATTTTGGATTCTTTTCAAGAGTTTTCTGCAACAAGAAGAAGCATCTTTCTACAGAATTGCTTCTGTTGATGAAGTAGTGATGGGAAAGCCTTTACTGTTTTCTTATCCTACGCCTCAAGATAAATGTCTTTTGATAAAACTGGATAGTGATCGCTATGTAGCCTTCAGTCAGGCGTGTACTCATCTTTCTTGTCCAGTTATACCAGAACCAGAAAAAGGTAGATTTTTATGTCCGTGTCATCAAGGAGTTTTTGATATAGCAACAGGTAGTCCTATAGCGGGGCCTCCACGCAGACCTTTAACTCAAATAAAACTTGAAATTAGAGATGGTGCAATATATGCCACGAGTTTAATAGGAATATAATTAAGGAGGGAGAAGATGAAGAGACTGACTTCTAAAGAGCAGCTCAGAATCATAGTTCAAGGTATGCTTTGTATAGTCTTGCTGTTGGTTCTGCTTCAGCTATGGCTCTTTACAGCTACCTTAAACACTTACTTGGCCGGAGATAGGTCTGTTGTTTGGCCTGCTGCTATAGTCAGTCTTATATGTTTTCTCTTCAATCTAGGTCTTTTACGCTACCTGTATAAGATTGAAAATAATAGGCAGTGATAGGGGGCTTTATGAATAGAACAACAGGAGAAACTCTTCAACTCACACTTGCAACAGGAGCATTTGCCGTCTGTTTCGCAATTTTTGGCTCTGTATCAGCTATGATGCCACTTCTGAAAAAAAGCCTGAAGTTAAGTCCTGTAGAAGTGAGCATAGCTCTTGCTATCCCGGTACTACTTGGCAGTCTTGGAAGAATACCTTTAGGGATTTTAACAGATAGATTTGGAGGAAGATTGATCTTTTCAGTTGTTATGATCTTGTCAATAATTCCTTCATTTCTAATGGGTTTTGTTTCAAACTATACCCAGTTTTTGGTGTGTGCATTCTTTATGGGTATTGCATTAGCAAGTTTTGCTGTTGGTGTAAGTTTTGTAAGTAAATGGTATTCAAGCGAGCGTCAGGGGATGGCACTTGGGGTTTATGGTGCAGGTACGATGGGACAATCATTTGCTGCTTTTGGTGCACCAACTGTTGCCAGCCTACTTGGTTACAAGTGGGGTTTTTGGTTCTTTACGTTACTTGCTTTATTGTGGTTAATCTTGTTTTTAATAGCTTCAAAAAATGCTCCAAAGCCTTCTATAGCAAAGAGTTTAGGAGAAAGGCTTGCACCTTTGAAAGAGTCTATGAGTTGGGTACTAAGCCTCTTCTATTTTCTAACTTTTGGTGGTTTTGTTGCAATGAGTATCTATTTGCCAACATTTTTGACAGAAGTATTTGGTTTAACAGCCAAAGATGCAGGATTTAGAACTGCAGGGTTTGTCGTACTTTCGACTTCTCTACGTCCTGTAGGCGGAATTTTGGCTGACCGTGTTGGTGGAAACAGGATTCTTATGTTGATCTTTCCTGTGGTTGGATTGATGGCAGTTCTGATGTCATTTACTTACATGGCAACATTCACGATTGGAGCACTTGGAATGGCTGCAGCAATAGGATTAGGAAATGGTGCAGTATTTAAGCTTGTTCCAGAACATTTTCCACAAGATGTTGGCAGTGTGACAGGGCTTGTGGGAGCCGCAGGAGGTTTGGGGGGCTTCTTTCCACCACTTGCGCTAGGTAATATCCGTCAATTGACAGGAAGTTTTACAGGAGGTTTTATACTTTTGGGTCTTTTTTCAGTTATTTGTTTTCTTGTAAGCTGGAAAACAGGTGGAAGACTTCAACAAAAGATCGCTTCTGCCTAAATCTACTTTACCAGTCTTTGATAGACTTTAGAAGCAACAAAGAGTCTGAAAAGGTCAGGGTCTAGTTGATTGGCATTGACCTCTGTCTGGATGATGTCCAGAGCTTTTTCAGTAGGGACAGCTCGTTTGTAGGGTCTGTCAGAAGCTGTCAAGGCGTCAAATATATCTGCAATGCTCATCATTCGTGATTGAATAGGAATTTCAGAGCCTTTAGCACCTTTTGGGTAACCCCTTCCATCAAGTTTTTCGTGGTGTAGCCCTGCAATTCTAGGTATGTCTTTCCACTCTTCTGTCCATGGAATCTGTTTTAGAAAGACATAGGTATGATAGGCGTGTTGTTCTATCTGTTTGCGTTCGTCTTCATTGAGTGAACCTTTTGGTATAGATAGTGTCTGTTGTTCTTTTTCTAAAAGTAAGGGCATTACTTCATTATCAATAGTATTAAAACGGATATTGGCAATCTCTATAAGTTTTTCAAAAGAGCCTTCTGCTAAAACTGTAGGTTCATTGCTACGTACTATAAACTCCCACATATGTTTTGCTTCTGCTAACGCTGCTTCAGCCTCCCTATCGAGTTCTGGCAAGGCGTTGAGGTAGCTATCAAAGCCTTTTTCAAGTAGATATGCAAGTTTTTTTTCTGAATATCCAAGTTTAATAGACTGCCTATAGAAGTCAAAACGCCACTTCAGAAGCTCAAATTGTAGAGGATAGAGTTTTTTGGCTTTGACTAGTACCTCTTCGCGCACTCCAACTTTTCCAAAGTCGTGAAGAAGTGAAGCATATCTTATCTCTGTTAGCTGTGCTCGGCTAAACTTAACACCTGCAAAAGGCTTTTCACCTGTTTGATCTACAAGCTCTGCAAGCCCAATAGTCAAGTCAGCTACTCTAAAAGAGTGGCCAGAAGTTGTTGGGTCTCGCTGTTCAATAGCTGTTACAGAAGCATTTACAAAACCTTCAAACAGCTTTCGGATATCTTGGTAAAGTTGCGAGTTTTCCATAGCAACGGCAGCTTGGGAACCTAGAGAAGAGGCCACGTCTACAAGATCGTTTGGATAGGAAGATACGTACTTCTCTGTAGCTTCTGGACTGTCTAACACTACATTGGGATTAGTTTTGTGATTGAGTAACTGCAAGACACCTGTAACATAGTTGAAAGCATTTAAGAGTGGAACTACCATCATCGATTTAGTTCTATAACCAGTATATTCATCAAACGATTTGTTAAATGTGTAAGGGGCTTCTGGAGGGAGTTCGTAGACATCATCTATTGTTAGTGGAATACCTGTTTCAGCTACAAATCCTGCTATAGATGTGTAAGACATTGGAATAGTAAATTCTGAAAAAGTTATAGGTAAACTTGTGTTTCTAGAAAACTTAAATCTTAGTTGTTTTCCACCGCTACTGTCAGGCTCTACTAGATAGAGGCTTGCAGCATCAGATTGAGTTATCTCCATTGCTTTATTGACGATCATTGCAAGTAGTTTGTCTATGTTGCGTTCGTGTGACAAGGCCATACCAATTCGGTTTAGCTCTTTCATGGTAGTTGTTTGAACTTCCAAAGTAGATCGGCTATGTTCAGCCGCTTCTTTTAGCCTCAACATCTGCATTGCATTCTCAATTTGGGATTTGACTATGGAAATTGGGGCAGATGGTGGCAGAAAACTATAGGCATTATTTGCTAATTCTTCCTCTAATTCTGACAGTTCATTACTATTAACTATAAAGATAATAGCTTGGAGTGAGTTTTTACTGGGGATAGAGCTAGTTGAAATTGGTCGGTTGGTAGTAGCAAAGATTATACCCACAGCTTTTGATATCTGTTCTTCAGAATCGAGTTCTGTTATGTCATAAATCTCTCGAAGAGGCTCAACAAAAGATTCAAGTTCGTGACGTGAAAGATAATATATTCCTTTTTGCGACACAGTTTTTCCCTCTCTTGTTTATCTTTATACCTAATGTAGAATCAAGTTCTCGTGTTGGCCAGAAATGGCACTAGAATCAGACCGAAAATTGGGGACGAGATGATGAATGAAGATATAAGAGCACTGTTTCCGATAACCAAAGACTATGTCTATCTCAACCATGCAGCAATAGCACCTTACTCAATTCCAGTATCTTCTGTACTTCACACATTGGTCAATGATATCACCAATCACGGTTCCGTCAATTGGCACAATTGGCTTGAAGTGTTAAATAGCACGCGCAAAATAGCTGCAGAACTTGTTGGAGCAAAAATTGGTACGATAGCATTTGTTAGAAACACGTCAGATGGCCTTTCAGTAGTTGCTAATGGTATAGACTGGCAGCAAGGTGACAATGTAGTAAGTTGTGATATAGAGTTTCCTGCAAATATCTATCCTTGGATGAACCTACAAAAACGAGGCGTTGAACTAAGACTTGCACATGCAGAAGGTGGGCGTATCGAGCCTGAAGCTGTCTTTGGGCTTGTCGATGAACGTACCAAGGTAATCTCACTCAGTTGGGTGCAGTACAGCTCTGGTTTTCGTGCAGATCTGCGCAGCATAGGAAGATTTTGTCGTGAAAGAGATCTGCTTTTTGTTGTGGACGCTATTCAAGGACTTGGAGCTTTGAAGCTAGATGTGGAAGCAGACTATGTAGATGCGTTTGCGGCAGATGCACACAAGTTTCTGATGGGTCCAGAAGGTGTAGGGTTACTTTATATGTCTGAAAGAGCAATGGCACGAGTTACACCTAGCATAGTTGGTTGGCTGTCTGTTAAAGACTGGTGGAACTGTTTTAATGAAGAATATGATTACAAGATAGAATTTCCTCCTAATGCTTTGAGATTTGAGTGTGGAACACCTAATACACTTGGTATTCATGGAACCTATGCTGCTATTGACTTAATAATGAAAATAGGGTCGCAAGAGATAGAAAATTATCTGATAGACTTTGGCTATACTCTCAGAAAAGAGCTTGAAGAGATAGGGTTTGAAACCTTCGTTCCAAAATCACGTCAAGAAGCTTCTGCAATAGTCTGTTGTCGCCACCCAAACTCTAAGCCAGAAGAGCTTTATCGTAAGCTATCTGAAAAGAAGATAATTACTGCTGCACGCTGTGGATGGTTAAGAGTTTCACCTCATTTTTATAACAATACTTCCGATATAGATAAGTTAATAAATACACTAGCTAAACTTACCAGCAGATAGTAATTTTATAGACAAAAGTAAGTTTTGTCTGAGGTTGAATAGCTTATGAAAATTAGATTTAGAACTCTTATTTTTGTGTCTCTTCTTTTTATTAGCCTTACTTATGTTTCACTATATAGCAGTAGCTCTTCTGCCAATGCACGCAAACAGCAGATAGAGATTAGTAGTACAGCACTCCATCAGATAGAAGATCTATTGAGAGAAAAAGCTTCTCGTTCAAATGTTGAGAAAAAGATAGGTTCACAACTACTCTATGCTCTAAAAGCTAGTAGCCAGTCAGCTTTTTCTGAAACGCTTCGAAGTATTACTCCAAGTGTAGATATTGAGCCAAATAGAATGACTACTGTTGACATAAGAGCCGAGGTGAGTGAACTTCTTCTTCGTGCTATAGAGTTTTCTGGTGGAGAGGTGGTAGCTAGTTCTTCTCGTTTTAATTCAGTTCGTGCAAGAGTTAGGCTTGAGCAAGTAGCAAGATTGGCCGAACTTGCAGAAGTAGACTCAATAAAACCTGCTACTTTACCCCAAACAGATTTTCAGAAAGAGTTCTATCTAAAAAGTCTTTTGCCAGATGAAATGGTTCAAGCTTCCAAACTGAATACTTCAGAAGGAGACATTGCACATCAAGCCAACCTGGTAAGAGAGCGGTTCAAGGTTGCTGGAGCAGGAGTCAAGGTTGGAATTCTATCTGACAGCATCGATCATCTTTCACGAGTGCAGCAGTCGGGTGATCTTCCACCTGTAGTTACAGTTCTGGCAGGACAAGCTGCTACGGGAAAAGGTTTTTCAGGTGAAGGAACTGCAATGCTTGAGATTGTTCATGATCTTGCACCTGATGCAGAATTGTTTTTTGCAACAGCTTTTAATGGGCTAGCCAGTTTTGCAGATAATATTCTTGCTCTGCGTGCTGCAGGTTGCGACATTATAGTCGATGATGTTCGCTACTTGGAAGAATCTCCTTTTCAAGATGGTGTGGTTGCTCAAGCGGTAGATCAAGTTGTTGCAGATGGTGCGCTCTATTTTGCATCTGCTGGCAATGCAGGAAACAAGAACGATAATACCTCTGGGGTTTGGGAAGGAGATTTTCTAGAAGGCCAGCGTTTGCCATTCCTTTCTGGTGGATCGCTCCATGATTTTGGTGAAGGCGTGATTGCAAACCCTACACTGCTTGACACTTCCGCTATTACACTCTTTTGGAGTGATCCAGATGGAGCATCTTCGAATGACTATGATCTATTTGTTTTAAATGAAGCGATGACTGCTGTTCGCAAGTCTTCCACTGAGATTCAAGATGGTGACGATTTTGCATTTGAAATAATTTCAGGTAGAAATGGGACACTTTCTCCAGGTGACAAAATAGTTATTTTCAAAACTGATGGAGCAGCAAGCAGATTTTTGCACCTCAACACAAATCGTGGAAGATTAAAAATAGCTACAGATGGGCAAGCTAGAGGTCATTCAGCCACTACAGGAGCTATTGCAGTTGCGGCAGTAAATGTTCTCAGTGCAAGAGATAGAGAATTTATTGGAGGTTCTGCAAATCCAGTAGAGTCTTTCAGTTCAGATGGGCCTAGACGTGTCTTTTTTACGCCTAATGGATCATCTTTGACACCAGAAAACCTTTCTTCGACAGGTGGAATAGTAAGGCCAAAGCAGGACATCGCTGCGGCTGATGGTGTTTCGTGTGCAACACCTGGTTTTAGTCGTTTCTTTGGAACTTCCGCTGCTGCTCCACACGCAGCAGCAATAGCTGCGTTAATCAAATCGGCCAACCTTGATCTTAAAAATAGCCAGATCAAAGATCTGATGATGGCCACAGCACTCGATATAGAATCCCCAGGCTTTGACAGAGACTCAGGGGTTGGAATAGTAATGCCTCTAAAGGTGCTTGAGAACAGCTTTACAACTGCAGAGCTTTCTCAGTCTGTGATCAGTTTTTTTGGTCAGCCAGTCGGCTCTACAAGCCAACTTCAACAAGTGAAGCTTACCAACAGAGGCTCATTTCCTATGCAAATCTCTCAACTAGAAGTGAGTGAAGGGTTTCTTCAAGATAGCAGTTGCAGTCGGACACTTCTTCCTGGAATGGAGTGTGATATAAATTTGAAGTTCAGCCCAAGCCGAGAAGGTGTTACTGTTGGCCAGTTACTTGTAAAAGACAGTGGAGTGGGTAGCCCTCGTTTCTTGAGATTAGTTGGCAGTACAGAGACAAATGATTTTGCACTGCGGCCTGAACTCGCGCCCAGAGCTGCTACATTGAATGTAGTTCGTGGTCAGAGCGGAACGTTTTCGATCAAGTTTGATCGCATAGGTGACTTCCATTCGTCTATTACAGTGAAGACCCCAGACACAAAAGGCACAAACATAAAAATTACACCAGCAGTTCAATCTAACAGTGATACTTTTACTTTCAACTTTAAGATAAAGAAGAAGGCAGAAGTTGGCGAAAAGGTCTTTACTTTCATAGGCCAAGACAGCTTAGGGCGGATGCGTTCAACAGATCTGAGGATAAGCATTAGAACAGAAAAGTAATACCTTCGCCTTTATGCCATCCAAATCCAATTAATCCATTCTATTTGGTTGACAGTATCTTTTTCCTGCACTATAACCAAGTAAGATAGAAATAATTTAAATCATGGTGCTAATTTTATGACCAACCCTCTCTTTGTAAGAAGACTGACAGATGCTGAAAAAGAGACTCTTCAGCAGTGGCTTGTTTCAGAAGATGGTGAGCGTGCAAGACGTGCTCAAGTGATACTTGAATCTTCATCTGGAAAGACAGCATTTGAAATTGGTCAGAAGTTAGGTTTTCATCCTGATAATCTTAAGAAATGGATCAGAAAATTTAATCAGACAGGTTTAGGTGGTATAGAAGTACTCAAGCGTGGCCCACGCAGTAGGTTTACAGCTGAACAGATAGACAAAATTCTAACACTTTATAATAAATCCCCATTAGAACAAGGGTTTACATTTTCTACTTGGACACCACAAAAACTAGCATTTGCTGCTGTAAAAAAAGGTATCGTTTCAGAAATTAGTCATGTAACTGTTAGACAGTTAATATCTAAAGATCTAGGTAGTGAAAATATTTCTTCTAACCTTTTGCAAGAAAATGTAGAAGATTTTTCAGTCCGTAATGGATACACTGGAAAATTTGATGGTGCAAAACCCAAAGTACCAATATGGAATTCTTTAAACCCACTGTCGGCTGCGATTCGCTCAAATATGACTGTGGCAGAATTGATTTCACTTGGTCAAAGTGCTTTGAGAAAGAGTGACAATGAGGAAGCTGCACGGATTTTTGGTCAAGTTTTAACCCGCACAGAAATGACAGCAGAGCAAGAAGCACAAGCCAGAGCTGGGCTAAGTGAAGCATATGAAGAGCTTGGTGAGTCAGAACAGATGCTTGAAGTTCTCTCTATTTACGAGGAAGCTACTGCTCGCAGTACCCTTCCACCAAAATTCCAAGCACTGGTAAAGCTGCGTTTGGGCTGGGCTTACAGCAAGCTCTCCAATTTTGCAAAAGCTATAGCCCGTTTTAATGAGGCTAGACCTATCTACTTTGAGGTTGACGATCAAGAAGGGATTGCTGCAGTCTACTATGCACTTGGTTATGCATATATTGAGATAAATGAATTTGATCTTGCGCGTAGCTATCTATTAAAAGCTCTTGAAAACTTGCGGTTTAGCAGTGATGGAAAATTGATAGCGCGTATCTATATCAATCTTGGTCTGGTAAGTTATGTGGAAGGTGATTTTGAAGGAGCAAAAGTAAGTTACTTAAAAGGACAGGAGTATACCAAAGGTTTAAATGATCCAGTGTTACATGGGCTTATATCGATGAATCTTGGATCGGTCTATGTTAATTATGGAAAACAGACTGAAGCTAGTGAGTATTTTGAGCTTGCTGTAAAAGAGTTTACTCGTAGTGGACAGAAGAAGTATCTGACTTTAGCTTATAATAACCTCGGTAATAATTTAATGCAGTGTGGTCGTTGGTCAGAGGCTACTCTCAGTCTTAATAATGCACTTTCTCTTGCTAGAGAACTAGAAGATAAGAGAAATGCAGGTCTTACTTTGGTGACTCTTGGAGAACTACGTTTTCAGCAGGGTGACTATGAAAGGTCTGAAGAAGCACTACTTTCTGCGATAGAAATACTTCAAGACAATGACAAATGGGCAGAAGTAGACGCACAACGTGTACTAGGTAGACTCTATTTTGTAACCAATCGACCAGAGAAAAGTCTACGTACACTTCGAGAAGCACTACAGCTTGCAACCAGGATAGGAAATCTTTATGAAGTCTGTCTTTGCCATCTTGCACTTGCTGAATATCATTTCTTTCAAGAAGAGTACAAGCAGGCTGAGGTCTATCTTGAACTTGCAAAAGAGAATCTCAAAGGGAAGCACGATCCAGATCTTTCTGCGAATGGTTGGGCACAGAGGCTTGCAGGAAAGCTTGCAATGGCAAAGCAGACTTTTGAAGAGGCAAAGCAGTATATTTCTGCCAGTATTAATATTTTTGCATCAATCAATGACAAATATCAGTTAGCCTCAAGTCGTTTAGAAATGGGGTTACTATGTATGCAGATAGGAGATTTTATAGCTAGTCGTGAGCATTTAACTGAAGCTCAGCAAATCTTTATAGAGCTTGGCGCACAAACATCTATTGCTAGAATTGATGAATTGCTGCTTTCACTTGAAAAAGGTGAGCTACCTCAAAAGCGTAGACTGGTAGAGGTAAAACAGAATGATGTTTTACTAATGCAAAGATTAATAGAAGCAGCTACTTCACGCGATATTTTACTTAAAGAACTTGCAACAATAATTTACGAAAATTTTGCTTCAGAACGTGTAGTAATTTTTGAGTCACTGAACAACAAACCTATTGCACCATCAGTATTTTTAGGCTGCAGACAGATAGAAGTTGATAAGCTT
>JAEUQL010000015.1:14472-17947 GCA_016789295.1 Blastocatellia bacterium
AAGAATTTGCTAATGCAATTAGTATGGGAAGAAACCATCTTGGGCAAGCTACTATAAACCTTCTTGAGGATAGAACAAACAACAGAGTTTGGCTTTACTTTGAGCCAAAAACAACTTCATCTATAGATACTTCTAGAATGAAACCACTTTTGAAGCAGTCAGAGCTTGCACTAGAAAACTGTTCACTTCGTGCTTTAACACGTTCGGCTGTGCAGGTCACAGACAAGAGTAGAATACAGACATTAATACCAGGATTTATCTATGCCAGCGCAGCAATGTGTGATGTTGTTGAGCGGATTCAAAAGATAAGAACAAGTGACACAAATGTGTTAATAACTGGTGAGTCTGGAACAGGTAAAGATGTTATTGCCAGGGCAGTACACGCTGAATCTGCTCGTAGAGATGCAATATTTCTTCCATTTAACTGTACAGCAACTCCAAAAGAGCTTATTGAGAGCCAGTTGTTTGGTCACCGTAAAGGTGCATTTACAGGTGCAACTAGCAATTATCAGGGGATCATTCGTGCTGCAGAAGGTGGAACACTCTTTCTTGATGAGATTGGAGATCTAAGCCTTGAAATTCAACCTAAGCTGCTTAGATTCTTGGAAGCTGGTGAGATACAGCCACTTGGTGAACCAAAACCATTAAAAGTAGATGTTAGGGTGTTAGCTGCAACTAATGCTGATCTTGAAAGGGCTGTTCAAGAAGGGCGTTTTCGTGAAGATCTACACTATAGACTGAATATCATACGAATTCACGTACCACCATTACGCGAAAGAAGGGAAGAGATTCCTTTACTGACAAGCTATTATCTCCAGCATTTTGCAAATAGATCAGCGAAAAAAAATGTGACTATTTCTCAGGAAGCTCTAGAATGTTTAACTAATTATAATTGGCCTGGAAATATCAGGCAGTTGAAGACAGAGATAGAACGTGTAATGGCCTATTCAACAGATGATACAGTGATAGTTCCTGATGACCTGTCTCCTGAAATAGCGAGAACAGACGGATTTGAAAATCGCAAAATAACCACGCCTTCTGCTTTCCCTTCCATTCCTGTTACGCAAAATAGCTCTAAACCTAAAATATCAAAAAACAGTTCAGCAGCAGCAAAGAATCTAAAAGAGGCTACAGAGTTACTAGAAAAACAGATGATAGAAGAAGCTTTAGAGCGAAATGATTTCAATATCTCCCGAACGGCTAGAGATTTAGGTCTATCTAGACGAGGACTGAGATTGAAAATGTTTCAGTACGATCTTGTTGATCAATAACAGTAGCAGAAAAGCAGCTACTTTGTAGCTAGTTGGAGTTTAAGTACAAACAGAAACGTATATATTCTATTCTGACAATCGGCTATTAAGTAGCCACTTTATAATAGACTTAAAGCACAGAAATATAGAGCTTAGTAGTTCATTTTCAATAGTTAGAGGGATTTGAAAGCAGTTATTTCTCAAAGCTTAGCTAAAGGTGGCATAGTAAATGCGTAACAGTGTTTAACAGTTCTTTGAGAAAGATTTCTATGAAATTATATAGATGGTAACTAAGTGATCAAATAGGGTGATAAAGCAGTACCATTAAATTTAAACAATATATACCATTTTAAACCATAGTGGTAACTTTGTTTACAGTCACGATAGAAATGAGTAATATGTTACCAACTTTTACATTTAGATCACAGTTGTTCTAAATCACATCAGATAAGTTATAAGTGTTTATTTTAGCAAGAGTTAGCGTAAGTCGCAGGTAATAAAGTTGATTTTAACTCTTATTTGGCATAGTAAATGCTTATTGTTTACAAGTGAAATGAGTAAAAAAGCTCAAAAGTAACTAAATTGAGCAAATTGTTATAAATCTTGACAGATTTTCAAACAAAGTGCTATAAAACCAAGCTTTATGGGTGTTGACATTTGTAATTGGATTTGAGGTTATCTGTGTTGACCCTTTTTCCTCGATGCTGAGTTAAAAGTGCGATCCCATGGGTTTTGGAGAGCGGCTCTAGTGAACTAAGATGAAAAATCACTTGGCAAAAAATGTAAAATTCTTAACAGTTGCAGTGCTTTTAGTCGTTTCTTTTACAGGAATGTTTCTACAAGGCAGATCAGGCAACAGCTCTGTAAATGCCAGCTCCAAGACTACAAGTAACAGAACATCTTTGAATATAGGCAGTATAAATCAAGTCAAAATACCAGGCGAACTCTCCAGATCAAACAATCTTGTATTCTCTCAAGATGGAAATGTAGGTCTAGTGGCAGTGAGCAATGAAGAAGATGGATCTGCTGGACACTCACTCTACAGCTTTGATACTAGATCTGGTCAAGTAATTTCAAGGTTAGATACTTTTCCAACAGGAATCAATCCAACCCGCTTGACTTTTGGAGCTAGAAACAAACTCATTGTTTCTGCAAGAGACGCTTCAAACAATGAAGCTGCATTTGTTATAGTTTCTCTTCTTCCTGATGGTCGCTTTGATGAAAGTCAAAGAGTTTCTTTGGCTATTTCGGTTCCAAAAGTTGAAGATGAGCAAAGTGTTCCAGACATGGTGCATCTGACTGAAGATAGTCAGTATGGCATATATTCAAATAAAACAGGCTTATTTGTTTTTTCCACCACTACTGGACAAATAGTGTCTTACGAAGAGATTGTAAGATTGAGTGACTTTTCCGGAAATTCCTTGATAGAAAGTATCTCTTATGATCCAGTCAGCAACCGTCTTGGAGTTGTTCAACGTAGACCTAGTGATTATAAGTTGCATGTATATAGCATAGGGCTTCATGGAACCCTATTGTTTGAATCTCTTATTTCTTTACAGAAGAAAGAGATTATTGGTAGAGGATCGACTTTAGCATTTGACAGAACAGGCTCATTTCTTTACATTGCAGGCTCCAGTTCTGGTCAGCTTTTGACTTATGAGATTTCTTCTGGAAAGTTGGTATCAAAGACTTCTGTTCCAGAACTTTCTATAGAGGATAAGACTTTAGCTCGTGAGATTCCAGTGACAGTAAAAACAGATCCGTTCACCGGGGTTGCATTCATACAGAGACCTGGACACATACAAAGACCTGGACATGGGAAAGGTAAAAAGGGCAAACTTGTTCTGCTAAGCGTTTCAGAATCTAAGATAATTGCTAATATAGACTTAGAAGAGGGATTTCTTAGTGCAGTTTTGGATGAAGATGAAACAACTGCTTATGTGCTCACATCAGGAACGCTTCAATTAGTAGATTTAAAGACGGGATCTTTGATTGAGAATAAGAATCTTTCTACAGAAAATTTAAATCTCTTTAGTGAAGCTGGTTTAATAGGCGTAGTGGCGAAAGATAGCATCCATCTTTTGCGTCCAAGATAAGTTTGTATAAAGAGATAATGATATTTTGCAGCTAACCTGTAGCGCAAAACCGAACGAAGAGTAAAGCGAAGTAATTTTGGCACAGTAAATGGATTCATAAAGTCAGAAGAATAGAAATTCTTCGAGGAG
>JAEUQL010000160.1:0-1704 GCA_016789295.1 Blastocatellia bacterium
AATGGGCGAGGGCCTGTCGAACCAGGTGCACACTTCTACCGTTCACTCATGCTCGATGAAAATGGCAACCGCATCAACAAACGTAATGCCTGGGCAGCTCGCACAGTGGCCTATGTACGGTTGATCCCACCAGGAGCAGCCGACACTGTGCATTACAGGCTCAACATCCCAGATGATTGTGGTGATGAGATTAAACTCAAAGCCAAAGTACACTACAGAAAGTTCAACTGGTGGAACACACAGTGGTCTTATGCAGGAGTGCGCGATCCAGAACATAAAGATTACTCTATTGGGAAAGGCCACGATGATGGACGATGGGTGTTTACTGGCGATACTTCACAAGTTTCAGGCAAGATGAAGTCCATACCTGACCTACCAATAGTCACTATGGCTTCTGACGAAGTAAAGGTGAGTGTTATAGAAAAGAGTTCTCCTGAACCAAAACCAGTTCTTTATATTGACCGCTCTGTCAGGGAACGATGGAACGATTATGCTATTGGGTTGTTACTACAGGGAGATATCCGAGCAGCCGAAGCTGCATTCTTAAAAGTTACACAAATGGAGCCAGAATATGCTGATGGTTGGGTGAATGTTGCACGTGCACGTATACAGGAAGGCAGGCTCGAAGCTGCACAAGAGGTCTTGAGAAAAGCTCTGCAACTGCAACCAAACTTGGCAAAAGCACAATTTTTCATGGCTCAAACACTGAAAAACCAAGGCCAATACGACAAAGCTTTAGAATATTTCAATGCTGCCATCAGCCAATTTCCAAAAGACCGTGTAATGCTGAACGAAACAGCTAGAACACTTTTCCTGAAACGTCGCTACGAAGATGCAATCTCAATGTTTAAGCGTGTTTTGCAAATAGACCCAGAAGACCTTCAAGCCCACTACAACCTGATGCTATGCTACAGAGGACTTGGTGACAAAACACAGGCAGAACGTGAAGAGCGGCTCTACCGCAGATTCAAAGCCAATGAGTCTGCACAGTCAATTACAGGGCCATTTCGAAAACTCAACCCTGAAGACAACAATGAGAGACAGTCTATTCACGAGCACGTCTCTGTGCCAGTAGAGAAGATCAAGGCCAATCAGAAGCAGTTGATGGCAGCACAATCGAAAGGTACCCAAAAGCATTAAATGAAAAGGACATCTATCTTTTTGATAACTCTTATTCTGCTATTTGCAGTAGCAGCCTGTAAGAAGAAAGAGACAAACAGTGCAAACAATGGACAAAATCCTGTAGTAGAAGGAACAGATAAGAGCAATATTCCACCTGTCACAGGGCCTAATCCAGATGCTCAACAGTTGCAAGTTCCTACAGAGCCAAACAAAGCTCTGCCTGTTGAGTTTAGCGATGTGACACGCGATGTAGGTATCAGATTTAAGCATACAAACGGAGCTTTCGGACAAAAATATCTACCTGAAACTATGGGGTCTGGATGCGCCTTTCTAGATTTTGACAACGACGGCTGGCAAGACATCTTTATTGTCAATGGCACAAACTGGCCTGGAAAAGGTAACAAAACATCTCAGGCACTCTATAGAAACAACCAGAACGGGACTTTTACAGACGTAACACGCAGTGCTGGACTTGCACTGGATTTTTATGGCTTGGGATGTACAGTTGGTGATTATGACAACGATGGATATGTGGATATTTTTGTTAGCTGTCTTGGCCCAGATCATCTTTTTCGTAATCTT
>JAEUQL010000160.1:1714-3447 GCA_016789295.1 Blastocatellia bacterium
GCTACCAAAGCAGGTGTTAGCAATCCAGATTTCAGCACCAGTGCTGCGTGGGTAGACTATGACAAAGATGGTCTACTAGACCTTTTTGTTTGCAACTATGTTGAATGGAGCATTGATAAAGATCTTTACTGTACACTTGATGGAAAAACAAAGTCTTATTGCAAGCCAGACTCATATAAAGGTCAGACTGCTCGCCTCTACCGCAACCGTGGTAATGGTAGTTTCGAAGATGCAACTGCTAGGGCAGGAATATTAGACCCAACCTGTAAAGCTCTTGGTGTAACCATACTCGATTTTGACCTCGACAATTGGCCAGATATCTTTGTAGCAAATGATACAGAACCAAACAAACTTTATAGAAACAATGGTAATGGAACTTTTTCAGAGCAAGGTGTTGCTGCAGGAGTTGCATTCAATGAAGCCGGGGTTGCTCGTGCTGGAATGGGCACAGACGCAGCCGACTATGACAGTTCTGGCTATCCAAGCTTGATCATTGGAAACTTCTCAAACGAGATGCTGGGACTTTACCACAATGAAGGTACAGGACTTTTTATCGATGAAGCTCCATCATCTAATATAGGACAGTCTACACTGCTTTCTCTTACATTTGGCTGCTTCTTTTTTGACTATGATCTTGATGGTCGTGAAGATATATTCTTGGCCAATGGACACGTAGCTGATGATATCAGTAAAGTACAACCTAAAATTGCCTATGCACAACCACCAAAACTCTTCAGAAATCTTGGCAAAAAGCGTTTTGAAGAAGTTTCTAGGCGTATGGGCAATAACTTTCAGCAGGCGATGATTGCAAGAGGTGCAGCATATGGTGACTTTGATAATGATGGAGACCTAGACATTCTTGTAAGCACAAATGGTGGCTATGCAAAGCTCTTTAGAAACGAAGCTGGTAATCAAAACCGAGCTTTGCGAATAAAAACTATTGGAGAAAAGTCAAATAAAGATGGGTTAGGCACTGTCATAACAGTACATACTAGTGATGGAGCTAAATACTCAAAAGTAGTTAAAAGTGGTTCTAGTTACTGCTCTCAGAGTGAACTGCTGCTTACATTCGGTTTAGGTAAGCAAGAGAGAGTCAGTTTGATAGAAGTTCGTTGGCCAAGCGGTCGCGTAGACAAAGCTATAGACCTAGCTACCGACCAGGTAATCACTATTAAAGAAGGCTTAGGTGTCATTGAAAAAACACCTCTAAAGGGCAAACAGCCTACAGCCTGACATTCTAGCTTACAATTTAATAGATTATTTGAGTAGAGGCTCAGTTTTCTGCTAACGGTATTTTTTTGTCTAAAAATAGCTCAGGAGGTTGAAAAAATGACTTGGATAAAAACTATTGCACTTGATCAATTTGACGAAACATTGAAATCAGCTATGGAACAAGCAAGATCATTCTATCCAGAAGAGTATCAAACACCTGTATTTCCTAGCACAGATGGAAGTGGAAGTATTATGTCTACACATACTCTAATTCCTGATGCTCTCTATCACGCATTTGCGACTTTTGGAGTTTTAATGTCGCCAGATCTACCGCTCTCTCGTGCGCAACACGAGATGGTTGCAACCATGGTCTCTACCATCAACCATTGCTACTACTGAGAAACAGCCCACGCAGAGTTTCTGCGTAGAGTGACCCTTGACCAATCTCTTGTTGATGCATTGAGGAATGATTACAAAACAGCACCTATTTCAGAGAAAGACCGTGTGATGCTTGATTACGT
>JAEUQL010000160.1:3457-7948 GCA_016789295.1 Blastocatellia bacterium
TATTTGAACGTTGGATAAAGCTCGATTGACGATATTAAGTGTATCAACAATGATTTCTTGATGTTCAACATCATCTCCGAAGAGAAAATCAACATCTGGCCAATGAATTTCCGAGATATGAACCGGTGTTCGAGCAGTAGGATTTGATGACAAAGCTATTTTGCAAATTACACTCATTGCTAGCTGGTTTAACTACATCAACCGTGTAGCTGACGCTCTCGGAATACTGAAAGAATAGAATTATGAAGAAACTTATACTCTTTTTTGGTACATTCTCGCTATTTTTCTTAATGCTTTTTCCTGTAAATAGCTTTGCACAACTAACAGAAGCAAGCTTAAAAGGAACTATTAGAGACAGTGCAGCAAGTGTAGTGGCTGGTGCAGCCGTAACCGTCACAAATGAAGAGACTGGGCAGGCACGCACTGCCAACAGCGATGATACTGGCTCGTTTCTTGTTGCCGGACTTCCATCAGGTCTTTACAAGATAGAAGTTAAAGTAAGTGGCTTTAAGAGTTTTGAACAGAAAGCTGTAAAGCTAAATGTTGGCCAAACAACCGATATAATAATCAAGCTTGAAGTTGGAAATACAGAAGATATAGTTGAAATTAGTGCTGGTGAGTTTCAAGAAAGAGTCTCTACTGAAGGGCGTGTTTCTGACACTCTGGTGAGAAAGCAGATTACAGAACTACCCGTCCCTCAGCGCGATGTCTTCCTGTTGCCAAAACTTAGTGCAGGAGCTACAGCTATTCCAGGTGCAGCACTATCAACCAAAGTTACCAATTCACCTGTAATTACAGTCAATGGTAATCGTTATAGAGGCAACAACTATGTTTTAGATGGTGCAGTAAATACCAATCCAAACAACACTGGTGAGCCAGCAATAGTTCCTAACCTTGAATCGCTTGAAGAAGTACAGGTTCAGACCAGTAATTTCTCAAGCGAGTATGGACGCGGAAACGGTGCAGTAGTCAACATTCGTACCCGCTCTGGAACAAACGAGCTTCACGGCAGAATTTGGAGCTACCACCGTAACCAAGCACTCAATGCACGAAACTTTTTTGCACAGAACCGCAACCCAGAAGTTTTCAATCAGTTTGGTTTTAATATAGGTGGGCCAATAGTAAAAAATAGAACATTCTTTTTTGGCTCTTATGAAGGTAGTCGTAATGCCATAGGTCGTGCACTGGCATTTCAAGTTGAAACTCCTGAATTTCGTGAATTTGTTTTTCGCACTGCACCATCAAGTGTTGCAGCAAAGCTTCTGAGCCGCTTCCCTGCACCAACGCCTGCAAGCGGCACAGGTGGACGAAAGTATGCAGACCAAAGGGATTTGGTTACACCTTTAGGAACTATTCCTGCCATTGGACGGGCTAATGTAAATCTTAAAGACTTTATTAGATCTAACCAATATCTTGTCAGGCTTGACCATTCATTAACTGATAAAGATAAGCTAACAGCAAGAGTCATCTCTGAGTATCAACAAGACAATGGTGGAACAAGTAACTCTCAAGCTACTTTGGGTAGAGCAGTCAGAGGAAGTCGTGGGGCACTCGACGGGTTCTTTCTGAATGTCAACCTTGGTTATGTGCATCTGTTTAACCGAGCAGTAAACGATTTTCGAGTCTCTTTTCAGAATATTGAGACAACAAGAGGCAATAAAGATGCGCTTGTTCCAGATGTGACAATTATTGGAGTAAACGCACCCTTTGGAGATGTTTTTGAGTCAGGTACAAAGCTACGAAGTTACGAACTGCGCGATACCCTGAGTTTTGATAAAGGGAGGCACTCCATAAGGACAGGTTTTGAACTTAGAAAGATATTTAAGGGATTGGCAATAGGCCCAGCAACAGCAGGGAGTTTTCTCTTTACAAGCCTTGCAGACTTTGCACAAGACAGACCTTTCAGACAGACATTGACAGTAGATCCAAAGACTGGGCAACCGACAGGTTTTCCAAGATTTTTTACTCTTTATGAATATGGTCTTTTTGTCCAAGATGACTGGAAAGTCAATTCCAAGCTCAATATAAATTTAGGTCTACGCCAAGATTATTTTGGTGTACCAGAAGAGAGGAATGATCGCCTTTCATCCATAATCTTTGGTAATGGAAATAATTTTCAGGAACGCCTTGCAAATGCAGCAATTGGTAGAGTAGATAGGCTATATAACATCCCAAAGCTTAACCTATCACCAAGAATTGGGATATCTTTTGACCCATTTGGAGACGGTAAGACAGCCATCAGAATTGGTTACAGCATTGCTTATCAACCACACCATGGACAGTCTATAGCTGGAGCAAGAGCACTTCCTCCCGATGCCATTCAAGGTGTTATCCAACCATCTTCCAGAATAGGAACTAGAATACTCTATGACATACCTATACCTTTCAATGCAGAGTTTGCACGTGGTCTCAACGATAAAGGTGGGGTACAGAGTAGGCCAGGTGAACCACCTATTAGAACCACGGGATTTGTAGTCAATCCAGACATTAAGACACAATACAGTCAAAGCTGGTTTTTAAACATCCAAAGAGAGCTTCCAAAAGGCTTCATTGCAGAAATTGGCTATACAGGTACAAGAGGAGTGAACCTTGAAAGAATCGACGATGTAAACAGATTCAATGGAGATCTGCTGGATGGTAGAGAAGACCGAATCAATCCAAACTTTGGTGTACTGCTTTTTGTAACAAATGGTGTTAGCTCTAGCTACCATGCAATGACTACTGAGCTGAGACGAAAATTTGATAATGGCTTCTCCTTTCAAGCTAACTATCGATGGTCAAAATGGCTTGATACATCTTCAGATACTTCTACAGGACAGTTCCAAGACAATTCTGAACCTGGCCGAGGAGCAGCCAACATTGATTGCTTACGTTGTGAAAGAGCACGCTCACTCTTTGATATCCCCCATAGATTTTCAGCTTCGTTCATATGGACACCAAAACTATTTGCTTCTGGAAACCGAGTGCTTAGAGCTATTGGCTCAAACTTGCAGTTGTCAGCCATTGTTACAGCACAATCGGGACGGCCTTTCTCTGTCTTTCACGGAGGGTCTTTCAGTGCAGGCGGTGATTATAATGCAGACGGTGGTGGTGGTGCTGTTGGAGGTGGTTTTTATGACAGGCCAGATGCACCTACAAGTTCTATTAAATCTTCGTTTAGCAAAGCAGACTTTGTTAATGGACTTTTTGACCCTTCTATCTTTCCAAAGCCTGCAGCAGGAAAAAATGGCAGTCTCGGAAGAAACACTTTTCGTGGGCCAAGCTTTACAACTCTAGACTTAGCAGTAACAAAAACTCTACCCATTTTCAAAGAAAAGCAAGTACAGTTAAGGTTTGAAGCTTTCAATCTACTAAATAATGTAAACCTCTTCCTTCCGAATTCGGATCTCTCTTTGGCAGCATTGCCTGGAGGAGGTTTCTCAACAACATCTGCATTTGGTAAATCTACACAGGCTTTTGATAGTCGTGCAGTACAAATTAGTGTCAGATTTTCTTACTGAAAGGACTATCTATATGAAGACTCTACTCTTTACTATTATTACGCTGCTTATGTTTTCAGCAACAGTGGCTGCAAACTCTTTGAGTTCTCTTTCAGAACTTAACAGTAGAGCCAAAGAGCGAACAAATGCAGTAGCACGAGTTAAGTTGATCGAAGGTGAAGCAGACATTTTCAAAGACCTAGAGATGGCTGAGCCAAAACTTACTCCTAACTATCTGCGTGCACTTGGTAACTTGCCAAAAACCGTTAAACCATTTGACAAGCTTGTTAAAACAACACTTTATGGTGGAACTTTAGCACCAGAGACAAAGCTTGCTATGGGTCTGCGTATTGCTCAAAAAGCCCACAGTTCCTATGTTGCAACACATCTACAAAGGCTTTTGCGTTCAAGCGACAAAGGGGAAAAGCTTCTACAGCAACTCTTACTTGGCAAGCTTGACGAACTTAGTGTTGCAGAACAGTTGGCTATAGAGTTTGCCGAGAATCTAACCGCAGATATTGCTGCAATAAAAGACGAAGACTTCAAAAAAATCCGACAATACTATAACGATTCACAGATAGTAGAACTTACACTTGTAGTCTGTTTCTTCAACTACTTTGACAGACTATGCGAAGGGCTAAATCTTCCGGTTGAGCAGTGGGCACTGGACAATCCTGTAGCAAAAGTAGGAGTAGAAAAAAGAGAGGATTATGCAGCAAGAGTGGGTCTTATTAGTGATGAAGAGATAGAAGCTGTTGGCAAAGTTGTAACTGCATCCAAAGAGCAGACAGCAGGCAGTCTTGGGCTAGGAGTAGCAAACTCTCAAAGAGCGATGTTACGAGTTCCTGACATTGCTATGTCTTGGCGTAATTACTGGTCTGCGGTTAGAGAATATTCTTCTGTTAGCCGCGAAATAAAGCTCCAAGTCTCTTTTGCAGTCTCTATGGCTAACGGGTGCCGATACTGCACCTTACACCAAGTACTTGGTTTGAGGAAGCTTGGTGTTCCTATT
>JAEUQL010000161.1:0-5236 GCA_016789295.1 Blastocatellia bacterium
CTAGCCGTAGCACCAATGTTGTAGCCCCAGCGCATAACTGCAAAGTTTTTATTTGTATCACTAGGTAGTGTAAGACCATCGATTATCTGTTCTTGTAGGCCAGAAGTTTTTAATGATGTTACAAGATTTGCTCCATTCTGATAGATGCCAATGGCTGCACTTGCTCCAGCACTAAATATAACTTTATTTGACAAATCACCTAGCACAATATCTTCTGCTGTAGTTAGTTTTATTGCTGACTGCAGCAATGTAATTTCTTTTTTTGGAAAAGGTTGATTATTGACAAGAATTTGTAAGATGTCTGCATTTGAAGCATCTGGAACGGCAAAGTTTATGTCTATGCCAGCTCCAGAAAAAGGAATAGATAGGTTACCTGACATAATTTCTCCAGTATCAGCCTATTATTTAACCATTATTTTAGGTAATAAAAATGGAAGAGCAGAAGCTCTTCCATTTTTTAGTTCATATCTTGGAGGTTAGATCCTCTTTTTCGCCATTAACCCAACCACTTCCAAAGGCTATAGTTCCGCGTCGATTCATAGCAACTATTCGCCATTCTAAAGTGGATTTGAGTGCCCTCAAGTAGCCTAAAATGAACAGCTCTAGATATTGTGCAGGAACCTGGTTTCTCCACAAAGCTGCATTTTTCTTGGAGTCTTTGCTTCCATGAGTATTGCTACTAGCACCTTCAAGCCAGTTGCATATAGCATCATCGGCCTTCTCGCCATCATCGTGTAGTTTTTTAAACTCTTCCACATCTTGCAACCAAACACCCTTCATGCCACCACTTTGTGTAACTATGTCAAAAAAGAAACAGAACTCGCGCAAAGTGGGGTCTTGATTTCTTAAGTCTTTAGCCCATTCTACTGCCAGGCTGAAAGCTGTAGTTCCTACTTTGTTTCTGGCTGCGTCACGCTGTATACTGCGCATAACTTCAGTCCCCAAGAGAAGTTGAAGCTCAGATTTTACTGCCGGTCTCACAGAGTTTCCAGCCTGCCATTTAGATGAAGTAACTATTGCCATGCCTGCATTGATAGAAGAAGTGGCTGCATTCCATAAGTCTTCTCCATAGTTTGGCATTGTCTGTTTTATTAACGCTTCACCTGCTCTTTTTAAGAGAGGTTGCAAAGAGCCTTGCTTTATGTTCCATTGGAGCACGCCGCAAGAAATACCTTGAAGGTCAAAATTACCTGTCACTTGAAGAAAAGGATCTCCAGAAGTTTCAAAATTGCCAGTAATAGAAAGTGCTGTTTCGACCCACTGATCATCGAGTTGCATAAACCCTCCTTTATCTATAAAAGAATGGAGTTATAGATTTCTTGAGATTGTAGTAACTTTCAACAGATAACGAACCAAAAGAAGTCAAAAACTATCATTCAGTTTAAAATAAAGACTGGCACATTTTCCGGACTTAATTTCAGAAAATGCGCCAGCCCCTATTCTTTAATGTCCTTATTCATGATGTTTTTTGAGCTTTACAGAATGAATTGTGTAAGGTAGTGCTGAACTATCGTCAAACTCTGCACCTGCAGAAACACCAGCAATAGCTATCTCTTCAGCCGATGGTAGCCGATCATAAACAGCAAACATTGCACCTAGAGCAAATTCTCGTCCAGACCCTATTGCCCAAAAACGTTCATACTCAAAGACTTCTCTCCAAGAAAACATCCCGAAAATACCGTGTTGATTAGCTACAAGAGCTTCTATCTGGCTTGACTCATATTCGGTCTGCTCATCTTTTCCTTCATTTGTGTTGACGAAGTATTTTTCTTTCAGTATTGGGTGCAGTTTTAGATATGAGTCAAAGATCTCTTCAATGCCTTTTAATGAGATAACATCTGGGTAGTTTTTGAGAATGTGCCTCAACACATTGTTGTGTGCAGAGCTTCCCACAATCCCAATATAGTTCTCTTTCATTTTCAAGATCTTGCTTCTATTTCTATTGTATGAAGAGCTGAGCTTGGTACTTCCATAAGTAGTTAATGAATCAGCAGCAATCACACAACTTTCACCTTTCCTAACAACAACAACAGTAGACATATAGCTTTTCAACAAACCTCATTAGAAGATATTAGCTTGTGTATATACCAAGTTTGTCTGCACAGCGATTGAGTGCAACACCTAGAATGTAGGCTACTACTATACTGATGTAAAAGTTGAGTATTCCTTGAAGTACTACATTCAAAAGGAATCCAACAAGCGGAATGGCAAGGATAAGCCCAAATGCCATTGAAAGCCCAAAATTGAGAACTATTCCAATACCATGTGCACCAATAAACATGGAAAGAGCTTTAAAGTAGACTGTGCCCATCTGTCTTATAGCACTCAGTCCAAAGAAGGGGTTGACTACTGACCAGAAATCTTGTGTATATCCAGCTATTGCAAGAGCCATAGGCGAGTAGAAAATCATCCATCCAAGTCCTATCAGTAAAATAATAAATATCGGGAGAGCTGCTTTTAATAGCGGTTCAACATATTTCCAGAGTGGAGAGGGTTCATAGCTCATCTGTTCGCTATCTTCTGTCTCTTCTGAAAGGGTTTTGGACTTTTCGTTCTTATCAAGGACTTTCTGACCACGCATCATAGGCTGTAGTTTTTCTCTTGCTTTGCGTTCTTTCTCTGGATCAGACTGGTTTATGAGTTGATCAAAGTCTTCATCGTCAAGCATCTGTTTCTGCTCTTGTTGCATGGCCATGTCGGAAGGAGTAGACGAACCCAAAAAACCTAACCAACCCATAGTTAGAGCAAATATCAGTACTACTGTAGGACCAAGAGTTACTATTGATATTCCAACACTCAAAAGCATAGGGACTAGAACATCGTCCCACCAACTAAAACTACTTAAATCAGGAAAGAATGAGCTATGCTGGTCTCCGGCTGAAACACGTCTGATAGCTAGTGATATACTACCAAAAAGGATCATATAAGATAGAGCTGCTCCTATTCCACCTGCCATAGATAGAAGCCCACAAATAGCACCAGTCATCAACAATTTGATTACATCTTTGAATGGGTATTTGAAGGCTTGGCCAAACTCTGCAAAGCCAAAAGCTCTAGAGCCATAGCTTGTTAACTGTGTGTGTTGCTGAACATTTTGTTGGTAGGGTTGGCATAGATCACCACAAAGTGGACATAGAGGAGTGTTAGTAGTACCAACAAATTTTGGGCAAGTTTGACAGAAGGTATTTTGGCAAACACGGCAAACATATTGTGCTGGTTGTTCTGGATGGTTGTAACACCCTCCAAAAGATCTAGTATGACCGTCTTGTTGCTGATAACTTTCCGTTCCGCTCTGTGTAGAAGTTGCTGCGGTTATCTGTTCAACGACATTTGGGACTGTTGCCTTTGGTTCTTCTGGCTGGAATGGGGGCTGTTCTTCTCCAGAAAAGACTCTTCTTAAAATTGGTACTCGATTTGCTTCAATCCAGTTAAGGCTCCCTTTTTTGACTTTGTCAGATGAAGTTACATAACCATCAAAGATCCATTGTTTGAGTGTTGGGAGGTCGGCATCATAGATCTCGCCCTGTATCATTACTTGCCACATTTCATTACTCATCTCATCTCTCCTCGT
Organism: Blastocatellia bacterium; assembly: GCA_016789295.1. Classification (GTDB taxonomy): domain Bacteria; phylum Acidobacteriota; class Blastocatellia; order Chloracidobacteriales; family JADJPF01; genus JAEUQL01. The sequence continues at coordinate 3,572 of JAEUQL010000161.1, forward strand.
AAAGGACGTGAACTTTTTGTAAGCTATGAACTGATATGTTCTATCTCTTTAATAACCCAAATCCTACCTTCTTTCTGCCAAAGTACTTTTACTCCTTCAAAACTTTCTGGTGAGAAGGTGTTTGTTCCGGATCTTTTCCACGTACCACCATCTGTAAAATAGTCTGTAAAGTCGTCTAACTCTTCCAATGGCTCAAAAAAGAAGTTGTAGAGACTGCCTTTCTGTGCAAAATCCTTTTCAAGGCTGTTGTGGGTAAAAGCCTCTACTATGGGAGGTTTTGCAATGTTGTTAACGAGTTTACAACTATTTTGCTGAGAGATTAAAGACAAAAATCTTTTGGTGTCTTTTCTTCTGACCGAAGCTATAAATTTTTTCATTGCAAAGTCTATATTTTCTGCGGGTTGGCTTAAAATATTCTCTTCTAAACCTTTCAAAAACTCTATATTGGCCTTATCGTTTGGTGTAAGTAAGTTATCCGCATACTCTTTTCTTGCTTTATACCAAAACTTCTTTTCAAAATAGCTCTGTAGATCTTTTCTCTTGAAAGTTCGCCCATAACGAGCAAAGACAGTGTTGCGCAGTTTCTCGGCTTCATCAAAGCTGATTCCAACAGAATCGCTCTTGTCGAGTAGGTTGCCACTCAAGAGCTTGGCTTCTGCGCGTATGAAAGTGTCTGTTTGAGCCAAGATCCAATGGCAAGAAGATAAAAGAAAAATAGTAGCAAACAGCTTTACTATAGACATAAAGTTAAAGACTCTTCTCTTTCTCTATTTTTTCTAAATAGACTGATAGGTAGCTAAGCGAAGGCATAACCAGTCCCCAGATGATACCAAGTGATACTATTGTTACGTTGTTACTATAGCTAAAACTTATTGCACCAAGTCTTGCTGCAGCAAAATAACTTGCAGGCCCACCTATTAAGCCAAATAGAAATGCCAGAAGATAACGCTTTCTTAACCAGGCCATTGTTTCATTAAAACCTGCAGAAAAGATTACCCAAAGTGCGGTAATCCAACAAGGAGCAAGCCAGCTAAATCCAGGAAAATCACTCTGATAGTTAACTAGTCCTGATACTTTCTTGAAACTATCAACCAATGTACCAAAGATAGCAGCCAAGAGTATAAAGATAGACTCTTTTTTTCGGTCTTTTGTTACAGCTAAGTGTATTATAACCAGAAGAGTTACTACTACTGGGCCGAGCCAAAATAGACCTTTGGCTGCACCCAAAGTAGATGCAAACCAACCAACCTGTATACCAACTATTGTAAGAAGTTTTTTCACCGATAGTGATCCTTTATTTTACTCTGCTCTTGCACCCATCCAAAAACGTCTCCAGTCTCCTTGAGCAGTGAAGAGTGCTAAAATTGTGTAGAGACTGCCAGCAAAAAATCCAAGTGTCATCATAAGCAGAATCCATATTAGAGATTTAACCACAGACTTTTCTCTATAAACTATCCATCCAGAAAATAGTGTAAATCCCGTGTATAGATCCACCATAGAAACTATTCCCCACGGCATCGAGAGTAGCAGTTTTCCTTCTTCGTTGAAATTTCCTTGAGTAAAGCCGTAAATGAGTACTCCACTCATTGCAAATAGACCAAGAAATGCTACTACTTTTGCAATCTTCATAACAAACTCTTTCCTCTTTTCTCTAAAACTTGCCCA
>JAEUQL010000161.1:5246-7948 GCA_016789295.1 Blastocatellia bacterium
TATCATTAACATTTTAAGCAACTACTAGCCAAGCGTCATCACGTAAAAATTTTATGAAAAGATGGATTTTCAGACTTGTAAGCCTACTCTTTATAATAGCTTTGGCTATTTTGGTCGGTAGAAGGTTTTCTTCATCAGTCAAAATCGAAACAGTTAGACCAACAGAGCAGGAAGTTGTAGAGCTTGTTATTGCTAGTGGGCGAATACGTGCAGCTAGACAAAGTAACATTGGATCTGAAATAGCTGCCAAAGTTGACCAAGTCTTTGTTGATGAAGGCGATAAAGTATCTGCTGGTCAGAAGTTGATTACACTTCGGCAGCAAGGAATGGAAAGGCAGCTTGAGCAAGCAAAACTTGCAGTTGAGACAGCAAAAAGGGAACTCGAACGAGCAGAACAAGGAGCCTATCCTGAAGAGATAGACCGAAGTCGTGCAGAGCTTGAGCGTGTAAAGATTGCACGTAAACAAGCAGAACTGGATGTTAACCGGGCAGAGAGTCTTTATAAAGAGCAGCTCATTCCACTTGCTGAACTGCAGCGTAGCCAAACAGCTTTGATTCAAGCTCAGGCAAGCGAAAAAGTTGCCGATCAGACATTGCAATCTTTACTGAAACTTCCACGCCTCGAAGACATACGTGTAGCAGAAGCAAAGCTGCGAGAAGCAGAGGCTGCTGTACGTGTAGCCGAAGAGGAGTTGCAGAAACGTACTATCACTGCTCCATTTGATGGGCTAATAGTTAGGCGACAAGTAGAACCTGGACAAAGCACGACTGTTGGTAGCTCGCTGCTTACTCTAGCTGATACAAACAAGATCCAAATCTATGTGGAGACTGATGAGAATAATCTTGCAAAACTTCGCACAGGTCAAATAGCTACAGTAATCGCTCTTGCATACAGAGAGATCCCTTTTAAGGCAGTACTGACACAAATAGACCCTGAAGTTGATAATCTTCGTGGTGTTGTAGGACTGCGCTTTAGACCAGAGCAGTTGCCAGCTTATGCCAAGCCAGATATGACAGTAGATGTAAACATAGAAACAGGCCGCTTTCCCAATGCTTTAAGTCTACCTGCAAGTTGTATCATCGAGCAGAATGGTAGCTCTTACCTCTTTCTTGTAGAAAATGGTAGGGCAAAGCAGAAAGAGGTAAAGATCAAAGCTAGAAACAATAACATAGTTGCAGTTGATGGTATTATGCCCAGTGATGAGATTATTCTACAGGCAACTCTTGTTAAAGAAGCAGAGAAGGTAGAAAGAAAATAATGGATAGCTTCTCTTTCTCTGTAGCAACACGAGGGCTTGTTCACAACCTGCGCCAAAGCTTTCTCACCATTGGGGTTGTTGCTATCAGTGTTACTCTTATCATCTTTCTAACTTCTCTTATCAGTGGATTACAGAATAGACTTATAAATAGTGTTACAGGTGCTATTGCTCACGTTGTTGTGAGGCAGAAAGAACGTGTTCCAACTACTCTTAATGATAGCCCTACAGCAAAAACTACAGACACGCTCTACATTGGTGAAACAGTAAAGCTTGAGCAAAGAAAAAGAAAGATTGAAGACTGGACGATTTGGGTTAAGAGACTGGAGAGTTTTGATCCAAATATTATTGCTGTCTCGCCTGTAGTTGAAGGTCAAGGGATAGTTTCAAGAGGAGAGAAGCGACGTACTGTAGCAATTAGCGGTGTCATTCCAGAAAAACAGAACATTGTAGTTGATATTCAATCCAAGCTTGTTAATGGTCGTTTCTTTGGAATAAATGCTGGTGAAGTAGTTCTTGGCTACAAGTTAGCTGAAGATTTCTCTTTGCAACTTGGTGATAAAGTTCGAATAGTCAGCACTGATGGTAACAGTGCTACATACACAGTTGCAGGAATTTTTGACACTGGTTTTAATGCAGTTGATACAAACACAGTATATATCTCTTTGAGGGACGCACAGTCATTGTTCGGTCTTGGAACAGCAGTGACAACCATTGGTCTTAAGCTTAGAGAGATCTTTCAAGCCGACGTAGTTGCAGAGCGGCTTTCAAAACAGATTCCATATGAGACAAATTCCTGGATGAAAGACAATCAAAATATTCTCTCTGGCCTTCGTGCACAAGCTCAGTCTTCAAACCTCATACTGGTCTTCACTACGGTAGCTTCTGGTTTTGGTATTGCTAGCATATTAATTATGTCTGTTGTGAGTAAATTGAAAGAGATAGGAATATTAAAAGCTATTGGGGCTACACAGAAACAGATATTGAGTGTATTTGCAATAGAAGGGACATTGTTAGCTATGCTTGGTGGCCTTGTTGGCTCTGGACTAGGTACAGGTTTATGTCTGTTTTTGATGACTTTTCGTACTGTTGCAAGTACTACAGGTCGTCAGGCTGATGTCTTTCCAATGAACCTCACTTTCTCTACTGTAGCCATGGCTCTTACAGTAGCCGTAGTCACAGGCTTTGTCTCATCTCTGTATCCTGCTTGGCGTGCTGCACGAACAAATCCAATAGAAGTGATTCGAGGAGCATAGTGTGAGTAGAGAGCAAAGTCTTGTTGTTGAACTCAAAAGCGTTTCCAAGATCTTTCACAATGGCCTAACTACACAAGTGCTTTTTGACATAGACTTACAGGTAATGGCAGGCGAGTTTGTAGCAGTTGTTGGGGCTTCTGGTTCGGGTAAGACTACGTTACTAAATATTATTGGTCTTCTTGACAGACCT
>JAEUQL010000162.1 GCA_016789295.1 Blastocatellia bacterium
AACTCTGGCCTTGCCAGTATCCATTGTTGCATCAGCATCTCTATGCGAGAAGTTGAAGGCAAGTCACCATACTGGTTGTGTGCCGATTCACTCAGAACCAGGTGGACTTCTTTCAAAGCGTTTAACAGTGGAAATCCGTCTGCAATTACAGTTGTGTCATCGTCTTCTTTGAAAAAGACTGTTGCAAGGTAGAGCAGGTTATGGAATGCCTCTATGAACTTCGACCGGCTGTCGGCAGGTCGTAACGTTGGTACAGCCTTGCCATAGAGTGTAATTCCATAGTGGTGGTTATACTCATAAGCGCGTCGCACTACGGTCAATCGGTGCTGTTCATCTTGAATGTAGCTCCAGATGAGGTTGTTAAGTGGGCGTAGTGGGTCGATCTCCAACATCGCTAGTGGGTCTCTTAGCCCGTTTCCACGAATATTTTGGAAGCGCAAACTTAGAGCGTTCATTGTCTGCACCAGCATTCCCTCTTCGTGCCAATAAGACCAGATCAGTTCTAGCAGACAAGGTTTGGTCAGCTTTGAACGGAGAATACCAATATACTCTTTGCTTTTATCCTCCCTGCCCATTTTTTTAAGAAGGTCGGTTACTTCCTTTTCAATTAGAACAGAGTCACGAAGCTTGTCGCGTATTAGAGCAAGATATGGAACTATCTGATTTTGAGTCCCATTTAGATCTGCTAAATATTCATTCCACACACTTCCTAACTCTGCTTTAGGAATATCTACCCCAACACGGTCTTTGATGATTTTAGTGTCACTGTCGGTAAAGGGATGCTTTTCACTACCATAGTCTGCAGAGGCAACACCACAGTTGACCATCAAAAATGCTTCTGTTGCGACTTTGAGTAGTCTGTAAGCATCTGAATCGTTGTAGGGTAGAAACCTGAGTGTTTTGAGTTTGTCGAATATCTCCTTTCCTCCATTGGGTGATCCCGGCGGATTTGGTTCAGAAAAAACCAGATCTAGGAAACGGTTGTAGTTATCGAATGAAAGAGCTTCGGTTGCTTTGCGTATCACTACCCAAAGCGGTAGATCGGCTGTAGTTGTAGTTGAACTACGCTTGAGAGTTACCGGTACTTCTCGTACTTCTCTAGGTATTCTAACACTTACAGCTTCTACTAGTTCTTGTGATCCTTGAGTAGGAGAGTTGTTTTTGTCGTCTATGTCAGACATAAAGTCCTCCTTGGTTTAAGAGTGTAGGTTGAAAAGTTTTTTGTAAAGGGTGTAGTGGTGACAGGGCTTCTGCACAAGCGGCAGAATTACTAAGCGAGCTGTAGGTTGCCCAGTATGTAAGTAGCTTTGATAGTATCTGACCTTCTTGTTCTGGGCTTATCTCTCCATCCATTCGCGCTTGACCAACTGTAGCAAAGACAAAAGTTGGTGCTGCTGATTGCATCTGCTGTAGAGAGCCTTTCCATTTCTGGTAATAAGCTGATAAGTAGCTGGGATGACGCTCTTTCTCGGCTAGAACTTCTTGCAAAGATCTTCCCTGTAGGCTCTTTGGGCGGTGCTTAACAAGCAGTGCAGCAAATCTTGGGATTGTAGCTTCTAACAATTTTAGAACGTGTTGTTTTTCTTTCTCTAAGTTATCTGTAGGATAAAGTTGCTCCCAAAGTGATGCTAATCTCTGCCATTGTGGGTGTGGATAGAGAGCGTTTCCCATTCCACAACTCAGCTTTACACGAATCCAAGGCACTGGGTGCGGATCGTCTAGCGAGATACGAAATACAAACGGGCGTGGCAAACTCACAACAGCCATCAAACCAAGCGGTGCGGCTATTCCTACTTTTGCTACAGACCAGAAGTCAGCAATGATCTCAGAGATCCATCGCTCTAAAAGTTGCCAAGCCATCTTGGATTGAGGATCTTCTTTTTGTTGCTGCCGTAGTACAGGACGTAGAGAGTTGATCAAGTTCAGAAGTGCCGATGCTTGGTGTCCTACTTCATGCACCAGGGAGGATGAAATACCACTTCCTACCATACGTTCACGCGGAACACGAATAATTGCTACAGGGTTCTGGTCTCCTCCAGGAAGCCGTGTCTTTATGCGTCTTATGGCTGCACCATGACCACGGTCTAGATAGCAGGCTATGGGAGGAATCTGGTAGTAGTTGTTTGGCAACCTCAAAGCATCAGTTGCAACATAGTCAAGGCCAGCTATCCATACACCTGTTTCGTGTTCGCTACGCTGTGCAAGTACATCTGCGAAGATGTCGAATTGAGAGATAAGCGAGTTAAAGCGCAAGCGTACAAATGTAAAACGGCTCTGTGCCTCTGCTGCTGCTACTTCCTTTTCTGCCGCATCTTGTAGCCAATCGATGAATTCTACTACCATCGATTGCAGTTTTTGACGTGCACCAAGCATATGCTGTTCAATAGCTTGTTGTGCTGCTAGTGAAACAGTTGCTGCTGCAACCATTGGCATATGAAGTGCGAATGGCTGCAGACGCGCAAGCCTAGTAAGTAGAGCAAGAGCCTCTTGTTCAATCAGCCACAATGCTGGAGAAAAGGTATTTGTTAGCATATTAGACTCCAAATAGAATGATTCGTCGTCCGCGTCGTATCCATGTGCCTCGGTTTCTACTTCCTGTTGGGCTAAGGTCGATCTGTGTAGAAGGGGCAGGGATTCTAGCAGCATTTGCTGGAATAATTCGTCGAGCAGCTTTAGCTGTGGCAGCTTTGACTATAGTTTCTGGACTGCCAGAGCTTGGAGCTTCAAGAGCATTTGCAGTGGCGTTAGAAGCAAAGCGTACAAAACGACGAGCAACTTCATACTCTCTGTCTTCTGGGCTGAGACCTTCTAGTTCAAGACCAAATAGTCTTCCTGCAGCAGAGCCTAACTGCCCACCAATTGCAGCACCTACAGGACCACCAAAAAATGTTCCTACGGCTCTTCCAGCCATTGGAAGTGCAGCTTTGGCTAGTGGTTTGAGAACGCCACCAAGGGCACGCCCTATAGGTGATTTGACTATACGGCCAATTCCACTACCTACACGACGGATCAATTTACCCAAAAACTGATCCAACTCTGCTTCATTGTTTATCTCCAGAAGTTCGGCTGCTAGCTCCATCTCGTCGGCCTCGTGGAGTGCAGGTTCATAAGATGCTTCTGCTTCGCCTTGCCAGCTCTCATAAGCGTATTCATTTTCTGCTTGACTCCACTCGCCTTCCTGACTCCACTCCTCTTGTTCTGCAAACTCAAACTGTTCTGGTTGTAGTTGTTGCATAGCTCTATTCAATTCTCTTTGTGTGCGATCAATGTCGTGCATAACCTTCTCCTTCAAAAGATAGATTTCTTGTCTGAAACTTCTAGACGGCTATATTTTAGGCATGCAACGTGCCAAAGCTAAGTTATTGAAAATTCATAAGTGTGGGTGAAATCTGCTTCGTTTCTGGCTGCTTAAAGCCAAATAGCCGCGAAGAGAACTTCGCTTCCAGATAGAGAGATTCTGGGGTGCAAATAAAGCCACAGAAAGTTCTGCTTTCATGGTAGTTCCGGCTTCCAAAATGGCGAGATGTTTGTCTACAATCTATAACAAAAGTTCTCTAAGTGGTCTTTGAGAAATTACCTTCAGATCTTCTGGTGCTAGAGAAATATAGAAAAATAGCAATTGTTATGAGAGTAATTCCAATGGTAGAAAATATCTGGTGCACTTTTCATGGACAAGCTGTTAATGCTGCTAAAGCAACTATTCTAAACGCTCTAACAGAAAATCAAGTTGCAGTCTATCAGACTGACTTATCTAGTGCTCAAGGTTCTGGGATAGTCTTTTTTTCAGAAGTAAACCCAGATTTTTATCAAAAATTATACGAAGTGAGCAATCGTGGACTAGAACGAGTGCTCTGTATAACTCTTTCACAAGCAGATCTAGCTAAGTTTGATGTATGGAAGCTGCTAAGACATGGAGCTTCTGATCTATTTGCCTGGGATCACTCCAGTAATCCAGCCAAAGAAGTGGCTACGAAATTTGCTCATTGGCAAGAAGTAGATAGACTTCTTAAGTCACCTTTAGTGAAAAGAAACCTTGCTGGGCAAAGCCCTGTTTGGGTAAGAACTCTACGTCAGGTTATAGAAGCTTCCTGTTTTACCGACCTATCAATTTTGGTTACAGGTGAAAGTGGTACAGGCAAGGAATTAATAGCGCAACTCATTCACACACTCGACCCAAGACCAAACAAGCGTAATCTAGTAATCTCTGACTGCACAACTATTGTTGCTGAGCTTTCAGGCAGTGAGTTTTTTGGACACGAAAGAGGAGCTTTTACAGGTGCGGTCAATTCTCGTGATGGTGCATTTGCATTGGCCAACAATGGGACTTTGTTCTTAGACGAAGTTGGAGAGCTACCTCTCAACCTTCAGGTTGAGTTGCTACGTGTTGTTCAAGAGCACACATACAAACGTGTTGGAAGTAATGTCTGGCAAAAGACAGATTTTAGATTGATATGTGCAACCAACAGGGATCTTTTGCAAGAGCAAGCACGCGGTCGATTTCGTCACGATTTCTACTATCGCATTGCTGGTTGGAGCTGTCATTTACCACCGCTACGTGAGCGTACAGAAGACATAGTGCCTCTGGTTCACCACTTTATTGAAAAGATCCGACCTGGCTCTGCTCTTGAGATAGATGGTGCAGTGCGTGACTACCTTGTTTCGCGTCAGTACTTGGGTAATGTTCGTGAACTTAAGCAGTTGGTAGCACGAATTCTTCACCGTCACATAGGCACAGGCCCAATTACAATAGGAGATATTGCAGAAGAGGACAGGCCGTCTGGTGAGATAGAGGTTGTAGATTGGCGCGATGACCATTTTGAGTCTGCTATTAGGCGGGCAGTCTCTTTGGGAAATGGGCTTAAGGAAATTGGGCATGCTGCCGAAGCTGTAGCCGAGCGGATAGTGCTTGAAGAGGAGCAAGGAAACATTCGCCGAGCTGCTTCCAAACTAGGAATTACAGAGAGAGCATTACAGATGAGGCGTGCAGCAAAGCGTCAAGGTGGAGGTAGTATAGAAGTGGAATAGAGGCTTTAAAAAAGGAGAAGGCCAGTATCTGGCCTATGAGATTAAAATCTTTAAAAGTTTTCTAAAATTTCTGTATAAAATTCTAAGCTTTACTACGGAACCGGCTCAAAAAATTATAAAGACGTGCTAGAAGTCTTTGAAAAGGATTGTTTAGATTTACCAAGCGATCTTTATGTTCTATGACAGTAACTCGACCGAGTACATAGCTAGCTGGAATGGGAACATCTTGAAAGTTTGCTGCATCTCCGCGAGTTATCATCAAGGAAGTGCCGTTGCGCTCTTCCACCTTCGAAACTCTGTGAACAAGGGCAGTGTTACTCACACTTGCCATCAGAACAATGTCTCCTGCACGAATCTTCTGTACTGGAGCAGGCTCGACAGTGACATAGTCACCATCACAGATGCTAGGATACATACTGTTTCCTGATACCTGAAAACGGAAGGCTCGTTTTTTTGACAATTCCTGCCGTGCTAGTTCAAGAAGATTCGGGGTTGCAAGCCCAACTTCACGTGAAGTCTTTGATTTGGTCTTACTGTAAGTCTGCATTTTCCGAATCCTTCCTAGAAACCGATCCAAAACGCTGACAATCTTTCTAACTGTATTAACAGTTCTGGATCAGAGACGTTAACCAATGAGGGATATAGGCTAATAATATTCAAAGCATAGAGTGTCAGCAAGCCAATTCTTTCGAGTTTTACCCTATGGCTTCAAAATAGTTTTCTACGAAGTAGTGGATCAGAGAAAAAATCTTTCTCAAGGCGGATTTCTGGCCTACCTCCTTCGTGTACAACTATGGCCACCACGTCAAAACGGTAGGGTTGGTCGTTAAGGCCAAAGAGCTGTCTGTAACGTTTTGCTGTACGGGCAATCTGTCTCTTTTTGAAACGGTCTACAGCACTTTCTGGAGGTGCAAAGAGGTCGCTACTTCTGGTCTTTACTTCCACAAAACAGAGTGTCTGGAGGTGATAAGCTACAATATCTATCTCTCCTGTAAGAGGTTGTCCAGAGGAATTTCTACCAAGTCTTGCAACAAAATTGAGAGCCACTATTTTGTAGCCCAAGCTTTTCAGGTAGTCAACAGCAAGTTCTTCGCCTAGCTTTCCAAGTGCTATGTGTGAAAAAGTCATACCATGCCTCGCTGAATATAGAATTAGAAAAAATCTTTTAAATTATTAATATAGAGGCAAAAAATAGAAAAAGGACTATTCTATTTGTGTGTAAAAACTGCTTGACATAAAATATGATGCTCATTTTATCTACTACTTTTTTTAGGATCTGAACCGAATGAAAACTATTCTTGTACATGTGCAAGACGAAACTCTCATGGCTGTCATAGCTGAAATTGTAAATGAAATGTCGGTTAAAATGTTGGAAGAGGCAGACTTGGCTTTGCAGAGAGTAGAAAAGGTAGAAGAGATATCTCCTTTACTTATAATCACCGAGTTTTTGGAAGAGGATACCAAGATTACAGAATTCTTCAAATTGATAACAGAGAACGAGTCTACATCACACATTCCATTTATGTTTCTAATACCAGACGCTGCTAAATGGAATGAGATAGCAGGGTTTAGACTTGGGTTTGACACAAAAGTTACTAAAGAGAGGCCGAAGCTTGGAATCCAGCTACGTCTGCAAGCTCTTCTCAAAAAAGGTGTTCAGACTGAAGTTGTTTCAAATCGTGAAAAAGAGATACAGCAGTTGATGCAGAGTATAATAACGAAGAAAAAGCCAGAAGAGTCTAACTCTGGAATGTTCCCAGCCGTCAAGTTGGGTAGAGCTAAACTGTTAGTAGTTGAAGACGAACCAATGACGCGGTCTGTGCTGCAGACTGCTCTTGAGAACACTTATGACTTGATCTTTGCCAGTGATGGTCAAAGAGGTTTGGAAATGGCAAGGAGCGAGCAGCCAGACCTGATAGTTTCTGATCTGATGATGCCTGTGATGGATGGGTTAGAATTTCTGCAGAAATTGCGTGCTACAGAAGAGATGAGTGAAACACCATTTCTCTTTTTGACTGCCAGAGCAGGGGTTGAGGACAAGATCGAAGGACTTGAACACGGTGCAGACGAGTATCTTGGAAAGCCTTTTTCTGTACGTGAGCTTCAACTGCGCGTGGAAAGGTTGGTTGAAGAAGGTCGTAGACGTAAAGGTAGCACAGGTGCTTTTCAAGGCAAGCTTTCAGAGGTGCCGCTTTCTGACATTATTCAGCTACTTAGTAACAACCGCAAAACAGGAGAACTGTCAATAGAGCTTCCATCGGCAAAAGAGCGTGCAAAGGTCTTCTTTCAAGATGGTCAAATAGTGAATGCAGTATACGGCAAGGCTACAGGACAGAAGGGTCTCTACCGGATGTTTGCTATTGAAGATGGAAAGTTTATCTTTGAAAATAAACCTCCTTCTGTGAAGAAAGTTATAAATGAAAGAACAGAGAATCTTCTGCTAGATGGCTACAGACAAATAGATGAGATAGAGATGTTACGGTCGCGCTTTGCTACCGATTTTGCCACCATTCTTCGTCCAGGAACAGAGAAGGCTTTACACACAGGATTATCTACAATAGATGCTCTTGTACTTTTTGCTGTTAGCACACAAGCAACTGTAAAAGAGGTTATAGATAAAGTTAGCTATACAGATTATGAAGTACTAGAAAGTGTCATAGAGCTACTAGAATCCAGGCTATTGACAGACGGTAACTCGCCGTAAGCTACCACTCTTTAGAGGGTGTAGATAGGCGGGTTTACTCTTTAGCCATTGTCTTGGATTGGTTTTGTTAGGTTATCGATGGCAGGCAATGTATCGAGCGAGACTATAGCTAAATATGTGGCTGCTCAAAAAGGAGTATAAGTGGCAACTAAAACAATAGTTCAAAAACTTGAAAACAAGCATAGAGA
>JAEUQL010000163.1 GCA_016789295.1 Blastocatellia bacterium
CAGGTACTATTCGTGATTGGCTCATTGGAATTAAAGTTGTAAACGGTGATGGTTCTATCACTAAAGCTGGAGGTAAAGTTGTCAAAAACGTAGCTGGCTACGACCTGATGAAACTCTACACAGGTAGTTTTGGAACCCTATCCATAATTGGTGAAATGAGCTTTAAGCTTCGACCTTGCCCAACCTCAGAATTGACTCTGATAGGACTCTTTCCAAACCTAACAGAACTTTATGAAGCTGCCAAACTGACATTCTCAAGTCAACTTTCTGCCTCAGCTATAGATCTAGTTCAGCCCCAAGCTCTACAGATATGTTTTCCAACAGTTCCTACAACCGCTCTACCTGCCCTTGCAGTAAGGCTTCTTGGCTTACCAGAGGCAGTTAAAGCAAACAGCCAAAAACTTATTGAACTTTGGCACGGCTATTCCCAGAAAGAGTTTTTGATTGAATCAGAAGGGCAGCAATCTTGGAAACGCCTCTCGGATCTTGCTCTTTATATTTCACACAATTTACGTTTAAAAATCTCTGTACTTCCTTCAAGATTTCTGCAAATAGTAAAACTTATTGAACGCACATTTTCAGAACTTACTGAAAAGCTGGAGATTACTTCATATCTCGGAAATGGCGTTATTAGACTATTTGCACAAACCAAAGAGAACCTAGAGATAAGTCTTTATCAGCAAGCTACTGAAACTTTACGAGGTTTTTGCCATCAAGAAGGTGGCGGTGTTGTGTTAGAATTAGCTCCATCAGAACTTAAACAACAAGTAGATGTTTGGGGAGTTGTTGGCTCACAAATAGACTTGATGAAAGCTATAAAAAATAGGCTGGATCCAAACTCAATACTCAGCCCAGGAAGGTTTCTTACAGGTCTCTGAACAGTTTCTGTTGAACTTATAAACTTGTATATAAAATTAGAGCCTATAAACTAGTTGCACAGTAACTTCTGTTCTGTTAGATAAGTAACCAAAATTCATCTTGTTTCTCAAAGCCAAAAATATGCTTAAAGCAGGCGATCAGATAGGTTCATACATACTTACAAGTTGCCTTGGTCAAGGAAGGCTTGGTGTAGTTTGGCTTGCAGAAAAACGGAGCAAGCTAGAAACAACAGAGTTTGCACTAAAATTTATTTTAGACAACAGACCTAATATTCCAGCACTACAACAAGAGATTAAACTTTGGAAGAAACTTTCTAGTCATCCTAACATCACATCTTTTATTGAAGCAGACATACATGATGATTATATAGTTATAGTTTCAGAGTATGTACAAGAAGGCTCTTTACAAAACTGGTTCGACAAAATAACTCCATCTGACTTGTCAGTAGAATTAGCCATTAAATTTACATTAGATATACTTAGCGGATTAGAGTATTTACATTCAAATAGTACAATTCACAGCAACTTAAAACCAGCTAATATATTGATACAGAACCAAATAGCTAAATTGACCGATTTTGGACTCTCAAAGGTTCTGAAGACAAAAGTCACAGAAACGATTGAAGACTACTTGTATATCTGTCCTGAAAACTTCGATACAGAAATGTCAGAGCAGTCTGATCTCTGGGCTGCAGCAGCTATATTCTACCAGCTACTTTCTGGTAAAACTCCTTTTGCTGAAAAAACAGTTCCTGAACTGATAAATGCAATCAGGATTAACCAACCAAATCCGCTTCCAAACTATGTACCTAAATCTATTAGAAAGTTTGTCTCTACAGCACTAGAAAAAGACCCTTCCAAAAGGTATCCAACAGCCACGGCGATGAGAGAAGAATTGCTAATAGCAGCAAAAACAACTAAACCTAAGCAAGCATCAAAACTTATGCCTGGTGACCAGTTAGGATCTTACAAACTGGTAACAATCTTAGGTAAAGGCAATTTTGGTACTGTCTGGCTTGCAGAAAAAGAAGGAAAGTTTGCTACAACCAAGGCAGCTCTAAAAGTACTCAATGAAAATTCCGAGTATCAGAACATTACTAAAGAAGCACAGGTTTGGGTAAAGATAGGATATCATACAAATGTTGTCTCTATTATTGAAGCAGATATTTATGACAATATCCCAGTAATAGCAAGTGAATATGTAACAGATGGTTCATTAAAAGAATGGCTTATTAAACATAACAATAAAGCTCCATCAATAGAACGGGCTGTATCGATGATTGATGGCATATTGGCTGGCCTTGAACATCTACACTCAATGGAGATTATTCACCGGGATTTGAAGCCAGGAAATATACTGCTTCAAGGAGAAACTCCCAAAATAGCCGATTTTGGGCTGTCAAGATCCTTAAACGCTGACAATTCTGTGACCGTTGCTGGAACACCTATCTATATGGCTCCTGAAAGCTTTGAAGGAGAACGCTCAAAAAGTGCTGATATCTGGTCAATAGCTGTGATCTTCTACAATATGCTCACCGGACAACTACCTTTTTACAGAAACTCGAAAGAAGCACTGATAAAGGCTATATGTATAGAAGATCCTCCTTCTCTACCAGAATATATACCGTATTCTATAGCTGAGTTTGTCTATAAATCTTTACAAAAAGATCCAACAAAAAGATTTCTTTCTGTAACCGAAATGAGAACAGCACTGAAAGAAGCGTTTGAGAAACAGTCCTTGCCCAAACCTATTTCAGAAGACGAAGAAGAGACTATTACATTTCTACCAAAACCCGTTTTACAAACAGCTATAACAGAGATTGTAAGTAAGCCTGTTCCAGAATTAAATACAGAAGAGATCACCAGACCTTTTCTACAAGAAACAAAACTTTCTCCACCTGTAGATTTAAAAAAAGAGCTTATTGCAAAACTTATAACCAGATTTGGTAAGTTTCCACTTCTGATGCTTGGCTTGGCTATTATACTTCTACTTCTAGCTGTTGCACTTCTTAGCTATCCAAATGTGATTCTTCTAACTATAGAATTTATTGTCATAGTAGCAGTTATCGTACTTCTAGTAGCCATATATCTATACTGAAAATAGATCTTTAATTCTTTTCAGTAACCGTAATATACTTGCCAATGCTTGGCTCTATCTTTTCTACTTTTCCACTGGGCCACTCTATTTCTACTTGCTTTATCTTATTTGACCCAAGGCCAATCAAAATTCTTCTGTCGTGTGCTGATTGATAACTGCTACCACCATTCAACCAACGCACTATAGTACCTTTTTCACAAACAACTTTGACCTTTGCTCCTACTGCATCACGATTCGATTTTGTACCAACAAGGCGTAAACCAAACCAAGGATTTCTATTTCCACCATCATTTCGTAGCAGTACAGGAGGCTGATTGCTATTAACCATTAACAGATCGATATCTCCATCATTATCAAAATCTCCTACTGAAAGAGATCGGCCTGGATATCGTCTGGTCATCGCTGCACCAGCTTTGTTAGTAACATCAATAAACTTTCCACCAGTATTTTCAAACAGGAAAGGAGTTTCATCAAACGTTACTCCATCTCGGTAAAGATGGATATTATCTAGCGGATGTCCATTGTTAACAAAAATATCTAAATCTGAATCATTGTCAATATCTATAAATTTTGTTCCAAAACCACTGTAACGCAGTGCTACTTCACCAAGTCCTAAAGGTACCGTTATATCACTAAAACTTTCATCACGATTATTCTTCCAAAGATTATTTGGTTCATTGTCGATGTTGGTGACAAAGAGATCTTGCCAACCATCTCCATCAACATCACCCATATCAGTACCCATACCTGACTGCGGTTTACCATTAAGACCATAGGCAGCTTCAGCTATAAGCCCTATCTCTTCAAAAGTTCCATTACCTTTGTTCTTAAAAAGTAAGTTTCTTACAGCATCATTTGCAACATAGATGTCATCTAGCCCATCATTGTTTATGTCACCTGTCACTACTCCAAGCCCTTTCCCAAGCTCAACAGTAATACCAGCCTTCTTGCTCACATCAATAAAAGTTCCATCACCATTGTTGCGATAAAGTGTCTGTGCTAAGCCTTTGAAAGAGTCAGGATGGCAGTAGGAACGATATCCAGGTTTCTGCTGGCCGCAATAGATGTTTTTGTTATAGTCCCACTCAACATAGTTGCAAACAAATAGATCTAGCTTTCCATCTTTGTCATAGTCAAAGAATGCTGCACTTGTACTCCACAGTCCCAGTGAAACACCAGCTTTTGCAGTTACATCACTAAAAGTTCCATTACCGTTATTTTGATAAAGTAGATTACCACCAAAAGCTGTAACATAAATGTCTGCAAAACCATCGTTGTTGTAGTCACCAACAGTTACGCCATTACCAAACTTGCCATTGCCAGCTACTCCTGCTTTTTCTGTTACATCCGTGAATGTGCCATCACCATTATTTCGATAGAGAGCATTTCTGATAGGCTTTTTAGCTTTGTATTTTGGAGTCTCACCACTATTTACTAGGTATATGTCTAAGTAGCCATCATTGTCATAATCGAGAAAGGCCGAACCACCACTCATTGTCTCTATCAAATATTTTTCTTCTGTAGCAGCACTATCATGCACCCAAGTAATCTTTGACTGTGCAGTTACATCTGTAAACTGGACTGGAAACTGGACTTGAGTAGCAGTTGTCTTTGCCAAAATCCCTAGAAACAAAAAAGAGCAGATAATAAGTATACTTTTTTTAATAGCTCTTCCCATCTATCGCTGCTTCCCTTCTGTTTGACTTGCTGCATTATCAATAGTTCTTTGACGCCTTTCTCGTTCGTCTCTTTCTCGTTTGTCTTCTTCTTCAAGACGTTTGAATATTTCTAACTCTTTGTCAGCCTTTTCTTTTTGTCCAGTGCGTGTGTAAGAAAGAAAAAGCTGGTAGTGCGCTTGTGTGTAATCTGGTTTAAATGAGATAGCTTTTTGTAGTAGTTCTATAGCTTCTGGATACTTCCTCTGCTTAACATACATCCTGCCAAGATCAAAGTACGATTCTGAGTGTGTAGGTTTTAATTCTAACGTAGCTTTGAGATATTTTTCAGCTTCTTCAAAATTTCCAAGCTCAACATTGAGATAGCCAAGATTGGCCATTGATTCAAAATGTTTCTCTTTGTACTCAAGCTCTTTCTGGAAAAAAGGTATTGCTTCGTTCAGTTTACCTTGTGAACGTAATGAGTATCCTATCAAATAGTTTACTTCTACCTGTTTTGGGTCCGTCAACTCTAAAAGCTGCCTGTATGCCTGCTCTGCACGAGCATATTTGAATAGCTTGAAGCAGGCATTTCCAAGCTTTAAATGATAAAGGGGTTTTTTGGGATCGAGTTCTACAGCCTTTTCATAACTATCATAGGCAGCTTGCATAGCATTGCGCTTGTAGTATTCTTCGCCCATCAGAAAATGTGCTTCAGTATGCTTTGGATTGCGTTCTATAGTGTGCTTAAACTCTTCTACAGCACCTGCCGAATCGCCTAGAGCAGAAAAGACCAGACCTAAACGAAAATGTACTTCTGGAATCTCTGGCTTGATATCAGCAGCCGATGCCAAAGCCTTTTCAGCTTCTTCAAATTTGTCTGCATTATAAAGTGCTATTCCAAGATTGTAGAGCACTTCAAAAGTCTGTGGCTGTTTTTCAGAAGTAAAACGAAAAGCCTCTGCTGCTTTCTCATAAAGTCCATTACGAGCAAGTGTTAGCCCTACTGTGAAATGTAACTTCCCATCATTATCTGCAACTGAGTATAGCTGTGAAAGTATTTGTGAAACTCGTTTATCTCTCTTTGCTTTAATATTTGCTTCAAGTAAAATAAGTAGAATAGAAAGGTCTGCACCAGTGCTTTTTATAGTCTTTTCTAGGTGTGCTATAGACTGGTTGTAAGCACCTGTCTGTAGATAAACAAGGCCAAGGTTGTAGTTTGCTTCAGCGTGTAAAGGATCTCTTTTAAGTACAAGCTGAAACTCTTTTACGGCATCATCTACGCGCCCTGTTTTTAGGTAATGATTACCTAGATTGTTTCTGGCATTTAGTAGTCCAGGATTCAATTTGAGTGCTTGTAGATATAGCTGCTCAGCTTCTTTATCTCTATTTTGCTGATCGCGCACTATGCCCAAAAGATCGCAGACTTCAGCACTTGGCTGTGAAGCTATAGCAGTTTCTAACAGTACCTCTGCACGCTTTAGATCTCCAACAGAGAGTGCTTCACGAGCCTCGTCTACAGTTGGAGTTGAAACTTGTCGCCTCTTCTGCCCTTGTAGAGCGGAAACACTTACAACGGCAAAAATTAGAACAGTAGATATCAGTTGCGTAGTTAGTAAAAGAAATCGTTTCATCAACTCGGTATTTTAGCACACGAACAGAAGCCAACCCTATAAAAGTAGGGTTGTTTCATACTTGTAACTTTTTCAGTTCTTCAATGGTGGTAGTCTTGAATTAAATAGAGCTTTTGGCTATATATTATCATTTAGACCAACCTGGTGAAGATCTTCCAAACACTTTTGTCAACTATGAGAAATATATTTTTGATATTGCTTGGTATTCTGTTTTGTCCAATACTGTTTTCGACAGAAGCTTTCTGTCAAACAGGCTCAATAATTACACAAGTAAAAGATTCTTCTGGTGCAGCAGTCTCTGGTGCAAAACTCATTATTAGAAATGTTGCAACCAATAATGAAAGAACTGTTCAAACAGATCTAGCAGGAACTTACCAAGTTCTTCAGCTTATTCCTGGAGAGTACGAGATTAGAACAGAAGTAGAAGGATTTGAACCTTTAACAAAAAAAGTCTTTCTTGATATTGGTATTACAGCAGAAGTTACTTTTACTTTGTATGCTTCTGCAACTACTGAAATAGTAGAAGTTAGTGCAGCTAATGAGATAGCATCAAGGACTAGGACTGAAAGCAGTACAAATGTCAACAATGCCAGTATAGGAAGCCTACCTATCAACAGGCGAAACTTTTTAGACTTTACTTTGACATCACCTCGTGTAGTTCCTGATAGAGTACCTGGGCAAGGAGCTGCTGCTACTTCCGGCCTCTCTTTTAATGGACAACCAGCCAGACAAAACAATATTAAGATAGATGGATTTGAGAATAATGATAGTAGTAATGGCTCTGTAAGGTCTACATTTAGCCAAGATGCTGTGCAAGAATTTCAGGTTATTTCTGATTCCTATTCGGCTGAGTTTGGTCGTGCTCTTGGAGGTGTAGTAAACATCATTACCAAAGGAGGTTCAAACAGTTTCCACACACGTCTATTCGGCCTGATACGTAACGATGAGATCAGTGCAAGAGATGCTTTCACAACAGATGAACCAAACTATGAACAGTATCAATTTGGGGTAACTTTTGGTGGACCGATAAAAAAAGATAAAGCATTCTTTTTTACTTCTTTTGAAAGACTCTCCATTAAGCAGAACCGCTTTGTAACCATAACAGACCAAACAGTTGACGCACTAAAAAGAGTAGGGATAACGGGAACAACAAATGGAGCGAATCCTTTTGCCATAGGTACTACAACAACACTGGCTCGTATAGACTACACTATCAATCCTAAAAATCTATTCTACTTTCGTTATAATGGTGGCTTCACATTCAATGGTTCTTTTGAACCTTTTGGTGCGCTCATTTCACAAACAAACAGCGGAGTACAAAACCTTAGAGACAATTCTGTTGCTTTTGGTAACACCTACCTTGGCTCTTCAGGCTTGGTAAACGAGACAAGATTCATATTTTCCCGTCGAGAGCAGGTTGTAAGTCCTGTGGACAACATAGGGCCACAGGTTCAAGTAGTAGCACCTGAAGGCTTAGTAACAACTGGACAAGGCACTCTTCTTCCACAACCAAAAGATGACCGCATATATCAGTTTGTTAACAACACA
>JAEUQL010000164.1 GCA_016789295.1 Blastocatellia bacterium
AGTAGAATCTGTTACAGGTAAAATAGCAAAGTTCATTGATGGATCCGGGCCTGCTTGAAGTACAAGGTCATATGTGCTGCTTGTCAAAGAATAGATGCCACCCCATTCAAAAGGATACTCAGGCTCCATAAACTTTGGATCGATCTCCAAAGCACGCTCTAGATTGAAACCTCCTATATTGAGTATATGATCAACTTCAAGAGAGGCATCTTTGGTGTAGTGGACTTTGGCTGCAGCATTCATGCTACGTATGCGGCTGTAAAGCTTGTTAAGGTTTTCTGGATCGACGAGATCAGTTTTATTGAGGAGAATAACATCTGCAAAAGCTATCTGTTCTTTTACTTCATTACTATCAAAATGCTGCCATACATGTTTAGCATCAACTAATGTGACAATACCATCAAGCTGCAACTTGTTCTGCATCTCATCATCTACAAAAAATGTTTGTGCGACCGGACCAGGATCTGCCATTCCTGTAGTCTCTATCAATATGTAGTCGAATTTGTCACGCCTCTTCATCAAGTTGCCAAGAATGCGGATGAGATCACCTCTTACTGTGCAGCATATACAACCGTTATTCATCTCGAAGATCTCTTCTTCAGCACCGATAACAAGTTCTTGGTCAACGCCTATCTCTCCAAATTCATTTTCAATTACAGCTATACGCTTTCCATGATTTTCATGCAAAATTCTGTTTAGCAGTGTAGTTTTACCTGCTCCTAGAAAGCCTGTAAGAACTGTGACAGGCACACAACTATTTTCTAACGATTGAGACATTTCTATTCCTCCAAGTATTCAACAAGTTTGCAGTTAGTGTTTGTGTCTATTTTCTTTACTATTGAGGTTGCTTACATCTTCTAATCCAACTTCTGCAATTGGTTTATAAATCTTGTATTGAGTTGGGTTTCCAGGCTTATCCATAATTGCTATAACGGTTTCTATAGGTGGACAACCTGGCTCTGTGCAATGAAGTTCAGTAACTAACATTGTAACTTCTTCTGTGAGACCGAATTTGTCTGCTACCCAATTTTTTATTTCAGATATTTTCTGAGCATTATTTGTTGATTTTATTCCAAAAGGATTGATCACATTCTCCTCCAATCCAACATTCTATGAAGCAGCAAGTGAAACAAGTGTTGAACTTTTACTGCATTCGTCACATTCGGCCTGTAGAAAACGCTCAAAAATATGTGGTTGAAGTTCTTCGGGTAGTGGTAGCAGCATTCCAAGAGTAGCAGAATCTGATGCCCAATCTACCAATAGTTCATACTGTTTACGTTCAGTAAGTCCACCAAGCCATAAACTCTGAAGTGGTGTAACAAGCCCAGCAACATTAGCTAAATCGCACGGACCCAGACATCCACTTATGCTCAAATGTATAGAGCTGTGAAGCTTCTTCTCTTTCCACTTTGCTTTCAGCCAGTCAGCAGGAACTTCTGGCTTGCCTCTGTCTGTTCTTCCACAACAGCAGCCTAGACAGACAAGAAGGTGTGCTAGGGTACGCCTTTTTGTAGTTATTGACACTTGTTTCCTCTCTTTCAGAAATTGAGTTTTAATGACAAAGTCAGCCTCTTTAATTGAAGCCTCCCATGCTACTAAGTGGTTCCAGTACTGTCTGAAAGGTTTTAAATGAATCGTTCCCAGTTTTTGGCGAGCAGCATTTTTATGCTGATAGGCGGTTTAAAGTGATTGAAGATCAAGAAATGTTTGTGAGCGAGAAGCTGTTGATTAGGAGAAGAGCTTGGTGAGCCAATTAGCGAATGAATGAGCCAATGAAGTATTTGGCCTCAAAACACGGGATGTAATGCTTTGTCCAAGGGGTTTTCCTGGCTCATCTTGCCAGGCAAGATAAGTATGGATTATTGCTTTAGAATAATGATTTTCTTTGTATGTGCATACACTTTTAACTTCTTCTAAAACTTTTTTGACTATATCAATTTGGTTTTCTTCTATCATTTTTATACAAAAGTCTTCAAGCATACCTCCAATTTGATTGTTTGGCATCAACCATATACCAAGTTTTGGTTTTGATGTACTCTCAATGATACTGCCTGATGGATTTGGCTTTTCAGGCAATTCATAGTTATGGTTTTTAAGTTTATCCCGAATACTTTTCCACCTTTCAGTCAAATTTTCATCTGCATCAACCACTACACCAATAATTTCTGATCTTCCTGGTGGATCAGGCTGGGCAATTTGAGCATTTAAGCGTTTCAACACTTTTTCATATGAGCCACATTCATACAAACCAAACTTTTGAGGTACATCATGTGCCTTGCAAAGAGCTAAAATTACATGGCAATCATCCAGCCCTTCAACAAGAAGGATATTTCTATTCTCGTCTTTGCAAGGAATGTTTCCTGACATCAGCGAATTTCAACATCCATTTCTAGAGCATCTGAAAGTGTTTCGCGTGTGTATGGTGTTACATTTATATCTCCTACTTTATCTCTATTTAAGCGAAAAAAAGCACCTAACACTTCTTCTTCTTCTTTCCATGCTTCTTCAAATGCAGCTATGCAATCACGACTGTGTGTGGTAGCAAATACCTGAACGTCCAAATCTTTGGCCAATCGAAATACTGTCTTCCAAATTCTAGGCTGTACAGACCAATGTAGACCTGTTTCAAACTCGTCTATGAGCAGTGTTCCCTGACTTGCGTTAACAAGAGATATAATGATGTGAAAAAGTCTCATCATCCCATCCCCCATACTTTTTAAGGGTAGGGGTTCACGGAATTTTTCTGTTTTGATAATAGGAATTCTTTCTCTTGGAGTAGTTCTATTTTTTACAAAAGTAACCCCTCTGACCGACGGATCAAGAAGCTGTAAGGCTCTGATGACTTCTTCATCTTTATTATTATTAAATATTATTTGATCCCAAAGATCCGCCAATTCTTGGCTACTTAAGTTATTAGTTGGGATATATACTGTAGAGCTTTTGGATTCTGAAATTCTTCTTAGTCTTGGTGCTTCAAACTCTAGGCTTCTATCTAACAAAAGAATAGGGTAAGGCTTATCATTTAGACTAATTACTAGATAAAAGGTATCTTCCATAAATAAATTAGGTTCAAGATATCTTACAACAACATATCTGTCAGAATATCCAGCTTGCTCAGTTTTTGGGTTTTTGTTACTTTCAACATAAAATTTTAACTGCTTATCTTTTGTATCAATTGGCCCAAGATGAATACACTTCTTGCTATCATAGAGAAGTTGATAGTTATAAAAAAGGTGTCTAATAGGGTGACTATCTACTGTTATGCTGTTTATTTTTCTCAGATCTTGCCAATCTTCTTGCCGAACTTTTATAAGATTTAATAGCACGTCAATACTACCACTACTAGCATAAAGCCTTATAGCTTCAAGAAATGCGGTCTTGCCAGCGTTGTTTTGACCTGTAATGAGGTTTACTCTACCCAAGCGGTCTATTTTTAGATCTTTAAAAAGTCGAAAATTTCTTATCAAAATCGATGGAAGCATATCTTCACCAAATTTCAAGAACTACAAAGATCCTAGTCTTCATTAAGGTCTGGTTTGTAAAGTTGGGTGTATGCCCAGTAGTTACACATGACTTTATAAACATAGTCTTTTGATTCTTGATATGCAACTTCTATGACAAATCTATCGAAGTCATCACTTCGAGTACGTTCAACCCAACGCCTGACGGCTTGCTCTCCTCCATTATAGCTAGCTGCTACAGCGTAGGGGTTCTCTTTGAACTCTGCAAAAAGCTCTCCCATGTATTGAGCAGCAAAACGAATTGCTACAGGTGGTTCATAAAGTTCATCTTGATTGAACTCTTTCAATTTAAGAGAGTTACTTATTCTGTCGGCTGTTGACGAGATAAACTGAAACATGCCACGTGCAGCAGCAGCACTTTTTGCAGAATAGTTAAAGCGGCTTTCTTGACGGGCAATTGCTAGCATAAAACGTGCATCAACACCTTTGCTTTGACCTTCTCTAACCATCTCATCACGGTAGGGTGCAGGGTAGAGAAGTTCAGCTATGTCTCGTGGCAGTATTTCAAGTCTGTAGTCATCAGGTACATTGCCAAACTTGCTCTCTCCATACTTTATTGCTTGATGTGCATGACTACCACGATTGAGATAGACAGCTAATGAGTATTGCCAGGATGGTGCAACAGTACTAACGGCTTTTTTCCCAACATTCTTTTTTCCTATGACTCTTCCTTTACGACCACGCGAAGATACATCAACCAAGTTTTCTGTTTCCATATCTGCATCAATCTGGTCATGTGCTATTTGGCTGTCTTCAGTAACTGAGCCGATCTCATCTCTAGAAAGGCTTGCGCGTAGTTCTGGAGCACCTTCGTCATAAAGACCTAAAAAGGCAAGTTCATCAGCAAGTGCTTTGTGTGAGCGTTCGCGTGCAATTTTGCTACGCTCGCTGATAAACCCTCTGCCAACGGCTTCGGGTTCGAAGCCAAAAAACTGGTTGTAGGCTGAAAGGTTTGAATAGCACTGCTTCAATATATCAATCAGTTCATCTTTAGCTTTATTATTTGTAGTTAGTCTTAGTGCTTGATTTGCTGCAGCTTTTGCAGACTCAAAGTTTCCTGCTTTTACTTGTCCACGGGCTATTTCTGCATAGGACTTAAACCTTGCTGCAATTATATTTTTTGCTTTTGCGTCTTCACTCAAATCTTGCAACCGCATGGTTGCTCGGTTGCTATAATAGCTATCACGGTTGACAGGAAAGTCTAAATAGACATCTACAGCTTCGGCTATGCGTCCCATCTTTTCCAGACAGAAACCGCGCATAAAGTCTACCTCTGCTCGATTAGTGGCTCCTGGACCGCGCTGTGAGAGGTTTCTACCACGAAGTATAGTAAAAGTCTCAAAAGCTAATGTGTAGTTATTTTTAATCAGATAGATTTTAGCTTTATTGAAAAGAGCAGTATTTGCTGCCACGTCTTGACCAAATCTTGAGACTGTACGGTCAGACCATTCTATAGCTTCATCGTATTTACCTTGTGACCTGAGCGAGTCAATAGTGTTTAAGTGTGCTCCTCGTATCCATTCACTTTTTGGATATTGTTCTATCAGATCATTATAACGACGGACTGCTTCTGTGTATTTGCCCATATTCTGGTATGCGTGGCCTGTTTGGTAGAAACCCATCTGTCCTTGATCTGATGATGGAGCCACCTCATAAGCACGTTCATACCATTTAACAGCATTTTCATAATCATACTCTATATAGTAGCTTCTTCCTATCGAATAGAGTGCCTCAGAAATAGATTTGCTCTTGGGATAGAGTTCAACAAGTTTTTGATAGGAACTGCGTGCACGGTTACTGTCACGGTTATAGAGATAGACACGCGCTCGTGTCAGCAGGTCAACTTCTGAAAGGGTACGTTTTGCATCGAGTTCGTCAAGCTTCTCTGCTGCAAACAGTGCTTGATCGTCGCGAGAGCCAGACAGAAGACGCTCAAAGATTGGCCTTGCCTCTTCATCTCTACCCAGTTTCAGATAGGCTAGTGCAACTTTACCCATTGCTTCCCGACCTGAGCTGCTGGAGTAGTTTGCACGAGTGCGAAACAGTGGAAGAGCTGATGCTGCATCATTGCTTTCAAGATAGCTTTCGGCAAGCCTTAAGGTTGCTTGATTTTTCAACAAGCTTTCAGGGTAGCTGTCAATTATCGACTTCAAATGCTTACGTTCTTTAGATAAATCTTTTTCTTGCCTAGCAATAACAGCTAATCTCCAATGTGCGTATTCAGACAGAATACTATTCTGCTCAAGTACCAGTTCATAACTCTTTTTAGCTAAGGCAAGATCTGTGCGAGCATCATAGACTCGACCCAAAAGATATTCATAGTTATTGATTCTAAATTCATTTGGATGGGTGCGCTTAAAAGCTTGTAGCTGTTTTTCTGCTGTATCATAGTCTCTACGTTCGATAGCAGAAACTATTAGAGAATGTTTGGCTGATGGATTCTCTGTTGCCATAACAGCCATCTCCAAAGCTGGAGCAGAATCGATGCGAGGTGAATCGATACAACCAAGCATAAATAGTGCAACAAAAGTGCAGATAAAGATCTGAGTGAAAGACTTACTAGTATTCATAATCAAAACTCTGTTTTCAGTAATATGCAAGTTTTCGTGTCATTTGTAGCCGCCAAGATCTAGAATGCTAGAAATAATACATTATTGTTTTTAACCCAGGAGTAGTTTCATGAACAGATCTTCTAGAAGATTCCGACCACTTGCTAGTAGTTCGATGCTGCTTGCTAGCTTGATGTCAGTATCTCTGCTTCTCTTTTCACTGGGAACCAGAACTGTAATTGCTGAGCAGCCAAAGACTCAACCTGTTGCTCCGCTTGCGGTTGTTGAGACAGAGAGGCTATCAACACATATTAAGTATCTTGCTTCGGATGAACTCGAAGGTAGGCGTTCTGGCACTGTTGGATGCAAGCTTGCTGCAGAGTATATTTCCAAACACTATAAACAGCTAGGTTTAAAGACTCCAAATAGTAGCAGTTATTTTCAACCATTTGAATTTATAGATGGTGTCAAGTTTGATGCAGGCTCCAGCTTCAAAGCCGAAGTAGGAGACAAGAAGCACGAGTTTAAGCTTGGTGAAGACTATATTCCACTAAACTTTTCAAGCAGCGGCAATATAGAGGCTGGTAAAGACCAAGTTGCACTAGCAGGCTTTGGCATCACTGCTTCGCAACTCAACTATGATGACTATGCAAAACTTGAAGCCAAAGACAAGGTACTGATCGTGCTCCCATTTGGTCCTGAAGGTAACAATCTACAGGGTAAATTTGGTGACTACCTTTCTGTAAGGCGCAAAACGCTTATTGCACGAGAAAAAGGCGCAAAGGCGATTCTGCTAGTCTCCGAGGCTGAGAACTTGAAAGATCGTGCAAAGATGGCCGATGATGATAACTTCACCGATTCGGGTGTGGTTGTACTAAATATCAGCAAGACAGTTGCCAACGAACTGCTCAAACCTTCTGGCAGAAGTGTTGAAACTCTGCAGAAGACTGCTTCTGAGACTGGAAGCGGTGAAAGCCTTCTACTTTCAGATATCTCTCTGAAGCTTTCTATCAAAGTTACTCGCGAAATGAAGACAACCGAAAATGTTATAGGTTGGGTTGAAGGAAATGATGAGAAGCTCAAGAACGAGTACATAGTCATTGGTGCTCACTATGACCACTTGGGTCTTGGTGGCAGAAGTTCATTGGCTCCAGACCGTTCGGGTATACATCATGGAGCTGACGACAATGCTTCAGGCGTAGCTGGACTTCTTGAACTTGCTCGTGTGTTTAGCTCAAACCGTGAACTGCTAAAACGGAGCGTTATTTTTGTCGGTTTTTCTGGCGAGGAAGAGGGTTTGTTGGGTTCAAATCATTATGTGAAGAATCCTCCATTTCCACTTGAGCGCACGGTCGCAATGCTCAATATGGATATGATCGGAAGAATGAGAAAAGATTCTATGGTAGTTGGTGGCATTGGCACATCTCCAGTTTGGAAGCCAATGATCGAAGAGCTTAACAAAGTTCGTGGTTTTGACCTGAAGCTTCAAGAAGATGGTTTTGGTCCGAGTGACCACGCATCTTTTTATGGAAAGGACATGCCAGTACTTTTCTTCTTCACAGGTAATCACGAAGACTATCACAGACCTTCGGATACTTCAGACAAGATAAATGTTGTTAGTGAGCAAGCAATTGTGACACTAGT
>JAEUQL010000165.1 GCA_016789295.1 Blastocatellia bacterium
TGGCTCTAAAGCCCGTGACTACTATGAGAAGGCAAATGAGGCTTATAGCTTTGGACAGGCTGCAACAAAAGCAACTGGATCGGTAGTAGACGGCCTCAATTCGACTTTGGCGTGGATCAAAGAAAACCCCACCAGAGCAACAATCACAACCGTCTCGCTCGTAGCAGGTATTCGCCTTGGCTCACTCTTCCCCAGTTTTGACAAGATCTTTCTCAAAGAGGGCCATTGGTTTTTCCGTTCGGCACTGCTAGCTTATGCAAGCAGAAAGCTCTCTGAAAGATATTTTCAATACTTGAAAAAGCAGGAAGAGCTTATAGAATCTGGACAGTTGAGTGAAGCGGAACGCTCGCGTATGCAGTTTCAGATCGACGCAGCAAAATATGTTGGAGCACCGCTACTTGGAGCATTCAATATTGCTGCTGGAGTAGCTATATGGAGTGAGATATTCTCTCCCAAGCGAATAATAGGTTTTCCGATAGATATAATTCTTGGTGGCAACCCTATACTGCAGACCGTCTGGCTCTTTTCAAACGGCCTGATCTGCATACACAATGGATATGAATTCATAATGATGGTAGTAGCAGACAAAGAAGAGGTTCAAAATGTAGTTAGAGACATTAAAGGACTGCTGCCAAGCTCTGCTGTAGCTTGACGGTTTCTAAACTGCAAATATCTCAACTTTGAACTCGTCTCTAAGTATAAAGATCTTCGGTTCGCGTTCAGAGAACGAGTAAGCAACTTTTCTTATCATCGGAATGCCTCCAGAAGCTGTCTTTAGGCCATAGGAAGAGGACCTAAAGATGGCTTTTAGGCGTGGGTTAGACAGGGATGTCAGCCCGTAGAGAGACACCCCTTTCTTAGGAATATTCTCATAGCAAGGGTTTATAAACTCCACTCTACGATCAAAGATATTTATCTTTACTGCTACTTCACGGCTGCAGTAGTCTCTGTGCACAAGTGCATTGGTCAAAGCTTCAAGAATGGTATCTTTATGATAGTTTCCTCGTGCTTCTATCTGCTCCCTAGCTTTACGGACAGATTTTGGTAAAGAGCTATCCCATAGATCTGCATAGCGGTTTATAAAGCCAAGAGCTGCCTCGTATATTGAAGCAAGGTTGCCAGAAAATATCCTCTTTTCAACTACAGGTGCAGAAGTAGCATCACCCGAATAACGGCATATTTCTACTCTACTACGTGGAAACAGTTCTTCCACTTTTCTGTTTATTCCAAACAGTAGTAGTCCACCAACATTTGGGACTACTCTGTCACCATAATCTACTGCCAGCATCATATCTTTAACAACTTCTTGTGTCAGATAGTGAACAGGTTTTTTGAAAAGCTCTCCTTGAACATCTTTCACGAAAGACCATATAAAAGACTCATCTAGATCAGATATTTCTGCTTTATAGATAGGTACTGACTCAAAACCCGATGGCTTCAGTTTTGAAAATAAGAGTGCAACCTCAGAAGCTGTAGCTTCGCGCTTTGTTGAGCCTTCTCGTATGTAGTAGCGATTGTCAAAAGCGTAGTGAGGGCCTCTACGATCATCAACTTCTAATATAACTACTCGTTTACCACTATCAAAAGCCACTTTATCTATATAAGGGAAGATAGGAGGCGTTATATTCTCTCTACATATCTGCCTCAGCTCGTTTTCAGTCTGCTCTGTATCTTCTACCCCTTCAACTTTGCAGTTATCATTTACTCCAAAGATTATTGCTCCACCACCAGAATTTGCCAGTGCCACAATTTCAGCAGTGATCTTGTCGAAGTTTGTCAGCCTTACTTTAAGTTCTACATAGCTATCTTCTCCACCACGAATCAGACTGAGTAGGTCTACTTTCTCCAAGCTCTGGTAAGTTTCTTCTGTATTCTTCCAATCAAAGAAACTCTTCTCAGAAGCAGGCTCACGCCGAGGACGGTTTGGTCTAAACTTTTTTCTCATCTCTTCTTCTTGGGACTTAGATTTGGGTTCAGCTCAGCTTTCAACTTTCTGATCTCTTCGGTTGAGAAATCTCCAGCCTCTTCACTAAAACCAAGGTCTATAAGCTGCGCTATAGCCTTTTCAAAAACTTCTAAAGCTTCGCGTCTCTTCTCCTGCTCAAGGTAGAGCTTACCCATCTGTATGTAGACAGTTGGAGCAAACCCTCCTCTTGCAGAAGCAATCTCTGTCAGTAGTTGTAGAGACTTTGCTAGCTGCTCTTCTTCTGAATAAAGATCTACAAGCTCGTTATAAACAATAGGGTCTTTCAATCCTTTGTCTACAGTTGCCTCTTGATAGCTTTGTGCAGAATCAGTAAGCAGCTCATTTATCTCTTCCACAATAGCACGTAGCCGCAAGCGTAGATCTTCTGCTACTAGCTCTGCTCGCTTCTCGTCTACTGGTTTTACAAGTGCATC
This sequence comes from Blastocatellia bacterium, assembly GCA_016789295.1. Lineage (GTDB taxonomy): Bacteria > Acidobacteriota > Blastocatellia > Chloracidobacteriales > JADJPF01 > JAEUQL01. Next base: position 2,401 of record JAEUQL010000165.1, read on the forward strand.
AGTTTTACAGTTCTGTAGTCTTTTAGAAAAGTCTGCATCGATCCTGAGTCCAAGCAGTGCTTTCTGTACTTGGTCAACCGCACCTAGAAAGTCGCCTCTTTCTGTCTTTACTCTAGCCAGTAGAAGTTGTGCTGGAACGTGCTCTCCTGCTTTTTGAACTGCTTCTTCTGCTTCTGCCCACATCTTTCTAGAGCTGAATAGAATAGCCATGAAGAAGTTGGTTTCTCCAAAGTAGATATCTTCTCCCAAAGTTTTGTACCTTTCCAAAGCCTTGTGCAGTTCTATGGTAGCTTTGCCGTCTTGGTCGCGCAGGTGATAAACCATAGCTCTTTCGTAATGCCAACGTGGACTTTTGGCCGAAGGCTTGTTGCTATCTGTTGGTTTTACATACTGCCCAAAAGATACTGCTGTGAAAAGAACTGTTATTAGAAATATAAAAATAGCTCTCATACTAATTACCTGCCGTCCTACAACCTTGGACACTCTCTGTCACTTTAGATAGATTTGAGAGAGTATCCAGATCATTAAAATATTCAATGCGTTATCAGTCGCATGTTGATCAATCTCTAATATATGGTTTCTTTAGGTACTTCTGAGCCTGTTCGTGACAGTCAAAGACATTGTCTCTTTGCAACACTTTCTGATAGTGGCTGATGGCATCAAGGCGTCTCAGGCTAAGATCAAACATCTGGCCAGCTTGCAAGTGTGCTCTGGTTACCAGATCCGAGTTTGCACCCTCTTGGTCTATAACTTTCTGAAATCTTTTTGCAGCATCTATGTACCTGTGTTGGCTTGCAAGAGCTTCAGCATATTGAAAGCCTGCCAGATCGGCTATTGTCTTCATAGATTCATCAGAAAGTACGTTTTCAAAGATCTTGAAACTCTCTTCAGCTCTATCTAGCTTTACCAAACAACTTGCCATTTCAAGCTTGAACAGATAGTTTTTGGGGTATTTGGCAGAGAGTGTTTCCAGAAGTTTTACAGCATCTTGGTACCGGCTTTCTCTGTTGTAGAGAGCTATAAGAAGAACCTTGGCATCATCTCTGGCAAAATTGCCCTTTTCTGCAACCATCTCAAGCTCTTGTAACCCTCTCTCCTTTGAACCACGAAAACCACCTATCGTAGCAAGCATCTTTACAAAAAGCGGTAGACTTCCAACAATGTAGTCGTAAGTACCTATTGTCAAATAGGCATCAAGAAGGTTTGGCTCAATCTCCACTACTTTTTTGTGTAGATCCACCGACTTGGAACCATTTCGTAGTGCAGAGATGAAAGCTCGTGAAATCGTACCTTCATAACTTGCAAGTAGTCCATGAGAAGCTCCTTGATAGTAGAGTGCATATGGATCGGATGGATTTTTCTTGACGGCTACCTCCGATTTCTCAATAGCTGCCTCTATTAAAACTCGAAACTCTTTATCGGACCTCTCATCTACCCTCTCTTTACTCTCTGCATAGAAAGAGTTGTTATTGTAGATCCCTGTCTGCAATCTCCGACTAGAGTTGAGCATACTCAACCAGTAGCAGGCTGCCAGATGGAAATAGCCTGCTGGATGGTCTGGGATGAGTAGTTTCATCTTATCAAAGCGTTCGATTGCAGCTTTGTAATTCATGTTGTAGAGCAGTTCGAAACCTTCATTTCGTAAGGTCTTATATTCATCTGTCTCAGTAGTCAAAAGTGTTGCTTTAAGAACTTTTTTATCTTTGTCTGTCTTGTCAGTCAAAGCATATACAGGCATAGTAGAAAAGAATAAAACCAGTAAAAGGATAAATTTTCCTAGCATAATAACTCCTACTTTAATAAAACTTAAAGAACTCCATTTGGTACATAAAGAGTTACTGCATTTTTCACAACTTCAAACTCTGTTGGTAAAGTACATACCACCTCACCATCAACCTGTATGGGTAGAGGTTTTGTCGAAGTTGCTTTAACGTGCTCAGTCTTTAGATAAGTTACGCCTTCCATCTTGAGCTGTTCTTTCTGAATAGCAGCAACAAGATAGTTTAGATATTGAAGCTTGCTCTTACCAGAAAAGATGCAGACATCCAGATGTGGGTCATCAAGTCTTGCGTGTGGTGTTAGTGAAAGCGTTCCACCATAACCGAAAGATTTACCTATAACTACAAAGGTTCCTTCATACTCTTTGCCGTCTATCTCTAAAAATATCGTTGTAGGTTCCCATTTAATCAGGTGAGAAAAACCAGCCAGCCAGAACGCTCCTTTACCTATCTGCTTCTTAAGTTCTGAACTTACTCTGTTGATAATCTCTGCATCTAGCCCTATTCCAGCAGTGAAGAAGAAGTAGCGGCTGCCTGCTCTGCCCACATTTACCCTTTTCTTGCTGTCAGACGCTATCAACTCCACAATCTGGTCGGGCTTTCTGGGAAGCTTTAGATCGAGTGCTACTACATTTGCTGTTCCGCCAGGCCAAACTGCCAGAGCAGTAGAAGAACCTACTATACCCTGAAGAACCTCATTTAGAGTGCCATCTCCACCGTTTGCAACTATTAGGTCAAAGCCTTGCTCTACTGCTTCACGAGCAAGTATAGAGGCGTGTCCAGCCTGTTCTGTAGCTCGTACTTCTGCCCGAATGCTCTTTTTGGCCAAAAGCCTCAAGAACTCTTCAATGCCAGCAGACCGCTCTCTGGAACGACCAGACTTAGGGTTATAGATAACAAGTGCCGATCTGTCCATTTCACTGCTCCTAAATGGATAGTATGAAAAGAGAGAGTTGCAACTCTCTCTCAAACTTTTTGTGGGGTTAGCCAGCTTTCTCTGCGGTCTTTTCTGTGTTGGCAGGAGGAGCTTCTTGGGGAACTTCTGGAGTTGGTTGCATGTGAAGAAATGCAAAAGGGACTATTCTGTTGTTGTCGGGCAAAGCCCGGTCTTTCAGTCTTAGCTTTAGAAATGACCGGAAGACACCTATATGCTGAGTCTCTACAGGCAAGATATTTAGAAAGATATCCTTGCCAGCACTGGTCTTTAGCTTATCTTTGAAGGCATCATAGTAGGTCTTTGCAGCTATCAGTTCTAGTGTAACTGCATAACGCACAGCCTCTTTGTCATTCTTTATTGTAGGAACGGGAAACGTTCCTACATCCGCAACCGATGCTGGCTCACCACCAAGATCGTTTTTGATAACTTTTGCCAATGCTTCCCGGTGAGAATCATGGTCTGCTACAAACTGCTTTGCTACCTCTATGTAGTCTTTACCCTTTAGTAGCTTCTTTTCAACAGCAGCCAGGTAGGTGTTTATGGCCTTCTGTTCAAGTTGTAGAGCGAAGTTGAGTATCTCTATATCATTGGCGTTTGCATTAGCATTGGTAGGTGATCCTTTTGCTTGACCACCTCTTTGAGTAGCTCTCTGCATAGATAAATAAGAAGCAAGCGTTGGAGATATGGCTTCTCCTAGCGAAGCTAGAATCCCAACCGTACCTGTCACCGTAGCCATTTTGATCAGGTCTCTACGAGCCAAATCGATCAGCTTCTTGTCGATGTCCATCTTCATTTCACCTCGTCTTCCAGACATACACTGACTGGTATACATTTCTTAAAGAGACTTTCGCTTTTCTATAATCTTATAAGCTGCAACTTAAGTGCAAGTATATTTTTAGATCTTGCCTATCGAGCAGCAAAAGTTGGATAATGTCGCTTTAGAAAAGCCAAAGCCTCAGATCTCAAGGAGTAGCCACAATGTTTCTGGCTGAAAGCAGAAAAACTATAGACCACTCTAAACGTTCTTTCCTAAACCTCTTTACAGGCGCATCTGCTCTTGCAACAGTTGCAATGCTTTTGGGGCCTGCTGCTAGCCCTGACTTTAGAGCCATCGCAGCAGGACAGCAGAAGAAACCATCACTCGGCGGAGACATTGCAATAGCAACTGCTGCCATTCAACTCGAACAGAAAGCCGTAAACACCTACAAAGCAGCTATAGCCGCAGATCTTATCAAAAATACCGACTATTTGGATCTGGTAGTTGAGTTTATAAACGACCATGGTGAACACCGCGATCTGCTTACCAGAGCACTCAGAACCAAGCTTAAAGGTCAACAGCCAGTGATAGAAAATCTTGGCACATTTCCTATTCCAAAACAGGTGACCACTGGCAGAGAGACAGAAATTATTAGGTATGCTTTGGCAGTTGAAATAGTAGCCGCAAAGACCTACCACGAAGCAATTAAAGATAAACTCTCGTCAGATGAAGCCAAAGGCTTGGTAGCATCGATACTGGCTGTTGAAACTCAGCATGCGGCTGTCTATAGAACGGTTTTAATGTCGGTTATTAAAGAGAGAGGCTTGGCAGACGACAACATTCTTGTGCCATTCTCTTTCTTTAGTGAACAGCCTATGCCACAAGTCTACTTCATGTCTTAGCTCATGATAGGCATTACATAAGGGCGGCTAGCCAGAAAATCTAGCTCCTGCATCTCTCTGGCTGCCTGCTCTACTCTACTGCTATCAGACTCTTTCAAAGTAATGACAAAGGGAATTTTCTCTTTTTCGTTATGCCCACGCTCTTGAACTACGGAATCTATACTTATCTCATACTTGGCAAATATCGATGCAATGCGAGCAATCACGCCCGGAATATCCTTAGTTACAAAGCGCACAAAGTGGCGAGAGACAAAGTTTGAAGCTACCAAGCCTCTGCCAAACTCCTTGTAGCCAAAAGGCGAACTCTTTATACCTCGCGCTATGCGTATGATGTCACCAACTATTGCACTGCCAGTTGGACCACTTCCAGCACCACGTCCAGAGAAAAAGAACTGCCCACCAAACTCTCCTGATAACAGTATGGCGTTGAGAGAGCCGTTAACAGCTGCAAAAAGAGAGTCTTTTGAAACTAGCGATGGGGTGACTCTTAGGGCTACTTGGTGAGCTACTCGGTCAATAGGTTTTGCACTACAGATCAGCTTTACAGTGTAACCAAGATCGCTTGCATATCGCAGGTCATCTTGAGAAAGACCCGTGATCCCAGTTGTTGCAATACTGTCGGGTTCTACAATAATGCCAAAAGCTATCATCGAAAGAATCGACAATTTGTCCCTTGCATCTATCCCATCAACATCAAGTGCTGGGTCAGCTTCTGCGTACCCAAGTTCCTGTGCTACTTTCAGTATCTCAGCAAAAGGTCTACCCGTCTTCTGCATTTCGGTGATTATGTAGTTGGTTGTGCCATTCAGTATTGCGAGGATCTCGTTTGGCCTCTCGCCAGAAAGACCATCTCTGATAGCAGCAAGGATTGGGATAGCACC
>JAEUQL010000166.1 GCA_016789295.1 Blastocatellia bacterium
ATTACGATTGAAGACCCGATTGAATTTTTGCATTTGCACCGCGTGGCGACCATCAATCAACGGGAACTGGGCAGTGATACGCCGAATTTTGCGATGGCTTTGCGCGCAGCTTTGCGTCAGGCTCCCAAAGTAATTTTGGTTGGTGAGATGCGCGATATTGAAACAATTGAAACTGCACTGACAGCAGCAGAAACTGGTCATTTGGTTCTCTCTACGCTTCATACATTGGATGCAACAGAAACTATAACGCGCATTGTCTCCATATTTCCTCCACATCAACAGAAAGCCATACGCCTGCAGCTTGCTTCGGTCTTAAAGTCTGTAATCTCTATGAGACTTATTAGAACATCGGACATGCTCTCTCGCGTTCCTGCGTGTGAAATTCTTGTCTCCACACCTTACATCCGTGATTGCATTGCGACACAAGAGAAGACTCCACTGATTCGTGATGCCATAGCTCAGGGAACTTCACAATATGGTATGCAGACTTTTGACCAGTCATTGTTTGAACTCTATCAAAGAGGCTATATTGGATACGAAGAAGCTTTGGCTGGTGCTACTAATAGAGATGAATTCATACTCCGCATGCAAGGTGTACAATCTTCGGCTGATCAAGCACGCGAAGAGATGCAGAGGTCTATTTCAGGTCGTTCTATTATTCGTCAATAACTATGAATGATAACTACCAGAAACTCTTTGATCGAGCAATCAGAATACTCTCACGTCGTAGCTGTTCAGTAGAGATAATGCGCAAAAAACTTCTTGAAAAAGGAGATCCAGAACTTACAGACCGTGTTGTAGATCGTCTGGTAGAACTTGGATACTTAAACGATCAGAATTTTGCACTCAGTTATGCTAGTAATAAACTAAGTGTTAAAGCTTTAGGAAAAGCGAGACTCAAACGAAGCCTAAAAGAGAAGAGTGTACCAGACGAGATAATAGATGAGACTCTCTCAAAAGTTTATACGGAAGACGAAGAAGAGAGACTGTGTGATCAAGCTTTGGGAAAGCATTTGCGAGTTTATGGAAAACCTGAAGATCAAAAAGGAGCTAAGAAACTTTTTAATTATCTTCTAAGATTAGGGTTCAGTTACGATATGATTATGAAAAAAATTCGCTCTGTCAAACTCTCCGATATGGAATAGTAACCTTCCTCCAGCAAATTTGACAGAGCAAGCAAATTATAGAAGTCACCAAGAATAACAGTCACCAAGTAGGAAAAAACATCTTTACAAATTGCAGGATGCAGAGTCTGCTTCTCTTCATCCTGCAGCAAGGGAGGTGTACAACCTAGCTTCAATCAAACTACAAGTTACCCAATCCCTAGAATTTCTATTTAGGCCAGGCTTAATATAAGCTATTGTCCAAGACTTGTCTAGTCTTTGTCCAAGATTTGTCCAGGTTCTGTCCAGATAGTTGGAGGTATTTGTCCAAGCGAAAGAAGACCCAAAAGGTAGATACATGGAATAAACTCTTTTTTTTGAAATATTAACGGCTTTTTGCAGTGCTGAAAGGAGGAGGTCTATTTAGAGAATTTTGTCCAATTCTGAATAAAGATTAAAACTCCCATAAAGATCAGGAAGATAGCAAATGATCTTTTTAAGGCGGATTGTGAAACATATTTTGTTAAGTAGGTACCCAAGAAGCTGCCCATTATTGCTACAGCAGTGAAGCTAAGCATAGTTTTCCAGTCGATTTTTACATGATCAACATAGCCCAGAAAGCCTGCTACTGAGTTCATAGAGATTACCAATAAAGAAGAACCTACAGCTCGCTTCATCTCTATTTTTGCCAAAAGAACTAATGCAGGTACTATAAGAAAACCACCGCCAACACCAACTATTCCTGTCAAAAGCCCTATAGATGTTGCCACAAGCAGAATCTTTACAAATGCAACCTCGTGTCTAGTTTCCTCTGAAAGCTTTGGAGTTTTGGAACGAAACATAAAGAGAGCCGATGAGATCATCACAAGAGCAAAAAGGCTCAATTGGATATAACCAGGAATGAACTCTGCTATCTTTGCTACAGAGTATGTGGAAAGCATAGCTATTAACCCAAAAGTGGCAGCAACTTTCAGATCAAGATTCCCAGCCCTCCAGTGTCCTATTGTGCCTACTATGCTTGTAGCTCCAACTACACCCAAGCCCATTGCTATAGCCTCTTTTGGCTGAAACTGGAGTACATAGACAAATATGGGAACAGTGAGTATAGACCCACCACCGCCCATCAAGCCCAGTGAAACACCAACTAGTGCTGCAAGGAGTCCAGATAACAGATTCAATTTTGAACCTTTCCGAATCTATGCCTTAAATCTACAAATTTTATAGATATGACTTAGATCTAAAAAACGCCAAGAAAGCAAAACTGCCAGAGCGAATCTGGCAGTTTGTAACTTTTTTATCACCACTCTTGTGGTTATGCACTCTCGAAAGTGCATCTTTTTTGACTTAACATAGAACCCAAATTTTTTAAGAAGCTCTGACTCAAATCTAAAACTAAAATGTTTTTAGTCTTCTTCCGATTCTTCTATATTTCAAAGCTGATGGGAGATATCAGCAAACAGGGTAACCGGAACCTCCCCTCCTTCAGAGAACCCCTGTCTTTCCTGGGTTCAGAGTACAAACCGAACCGTCACCCACTGACGACCCAACCACACCTCCTTAGCGACTGGGCTTATTCGGGCTTGTAAGGTCAAAATTTCTGGCTACTCTTAAAAAGTAACCATAAGAGATGGAAAAGTTATTGTTTATTAACTACTTAAAGCAAACTTTAGTTGGCTTACTTTAGCAGCTTCAGCAATCTGTTTCAATCTTTTTCTTGCATTTTTTTACAACTTTTTTACTTGCCCTTTTTTAGCTCTTAAGCTTCTTTTTGGCCTCTTGATAAGTGAGTGCCCTTTCCAGATTGACCTGTTTTGAATCAACTATCTCTCTGTATATCTTTTGAGCCTTTTCTATTTCACCAGACTTCTCATACGCAGTTGCTAGAAGAAACTTATGGAAAAGGTCATTCTGGTTTGCTTGCTGTAGATGTTCAATAGCAGCTTTGTAATCACCATCTTGGAGCTTCAGATAACCTGCAATATAGTGGTAAGAAGGTGTAAACTGCTTACCTCTTTCCCCATTTTCTTCTATCATTTTCTGTATCTGCTCAGCCTCTTTCCAAGCCTCTGCGCTTTTACCCATCTTTGACAAAGCACGCCCTTTGCCGTGATGGAGCCTGCCGAGCCATATCGTTTTTTCTTGCTCTTCCATCGTGCTACCGGGCACTGTTTCATAGCCCTTCTCATATGCCTTGATCGCGTCTTCAGGTCTGCCATTTTCAAGCATCAATCTTGCGATTGAGTTCCATATAAAGACAGCAGGAAGATCAGGAAAACCACCCGTCCTGATATATTCATTTTTATAGTTTTCTAAAGTCTTCAAAGCACTTGCTAGATTGCCTTGATAGATGTAAGTATAAGCAAGTCCATAGTTTGGAGCGAAAGGTGCGGTCTCTTTCAAACGCCTCTTGAGTGATGCCTGATACATCAACCGTGCCTTTATATAGTTCTCTTTGAGAAGATAGATGTTACCCAAAAAGCTGTAAGCACGTGGTGTTGTTGGGTCAAGCTTAACAGCTTTCTCGAAAAGTGGTTTAGCTTCGTCGATCTTTCCCTGATTGAAGTAGATCTGGCCAAGCATCATCTTGACAAGCCTCTCTTGTGGATACTCACTTTCAAGCTCAACAAGAATTTTGACTGCATCATTTGGTTTTTGTGAAAGGTTGAGCGATATAGCTTCAAGATATCGACGCTCTGCATCAGATGCCTCTTTTGCAAGCTCCAAAGCTCTATCTATATGTTTTCTGCCTTCGGCTGGAGGAAAAGTAGTTGCTCCTACCAAATAGTGGGCAAACGCAAAGTTTGGGTCTGCTTCTACAGACTTCTTTGCTAGCTCTTGCACTTTTGCTGGAAGCTGAAAACTATCAACTTGGCGTAGAGCCTGCACAATGTAGCCCTTTGCCTCTTTTGAATTGGTACTAAAAGTAAAGCTTTTAGCATAAGAAGTAGCAGTTGTTAACAAAACTATTATTGCAACTGCAAAAGTATAAAAAGATTTTTTCCAAGATATCATACTCTCTCCATTACAGGTTATTTGTAGGTCTACTGTTTAGCAAGTTTTTTTACGTGCCCATCTAGCCAATTTCCTATCTCTTCCAAAGCTTTTGGTGAAAAAGTCTCTTCTATAAATCCATACTCTGCTATTTGACCTGTTTCACAAGATTGAAACAGGTGGTTGAGTCCCGATAAAGTAACTATCTTATAGTCTTTATTACCACCAGCTTTCAACGCTTCATCTATAGCCTTGAGGTTTTCTTTTGCTGGAACTTGTATATCTTTCTCACCATTGAGTGCAAGTACCGGGCATTTGATCTGCTTGAGTGCAACAGATGGATCGTAAGCTATCAGACCCCGAAACCAGTCTGAAGTGAGCATGTTTAACTGCATACTTAATGTACTTTCTGAAATATTTGCTACTTTTCTCTCATCTTCAGAAAGCGACTCAAGCAGTTTTTTGATCTCCTCCCTAATAGCCTTCTCTGTTGCAGCTTTGTCTGTCTCTTTCAATATGAGGTCATAAATACGCTTCTGATAAGCACCTAGCTTTTTTACCGTCTCTTCTTTAGTTCCCTCTGCACGTGTGATCAGTTCACCTTGAAGCATCAGCAGATCTCTTCCAACCATGCCTGGCCCGGCTAAAAGAACAATGAAAGCAACATCAGAAGAGCGTGTAGCAACCATTGGAGCAACTATTCCCCCTTCACTGTGACCAATAAGACCTATCTGCTTTGCATCTATATCCTTGCGAGACTTTAGGTAGTCGATACCAGCCAGAACGTCTTCAGCAAAATCTTCAGTAGTTGCTTTTGGAAAATTTCCCGTGGATTCACCTACACCACGGTCATCATAACGAAGCACAGCTATCCCTCGGCGTGTTAAATAGTCGGCAATCACAAGAAAAGGTTTGTGTTGAAAAAGCTCTTCATTCCTATTTTGCGGACCTGAGCCAGTTATCATTATGGCTACTGGATGCGGTCCTTGGTTGTCAGGAAGAGTCAGTGTTCCGGCAAGCTTTATGCCAGCCTTCTTGTTTTCGTAAACTACAGTTTCTTCTTTATAAGGATAAGGTTTTTGAGGGTTTTGGGGTCGATTCAAAGTAAAAGGTTTATCAAGCTTCTTGAAAGTAAGAGGAAAACTTCTTCCTGCCTGCTTCCATTCACCTTTTATCTGCTCGTCTTCAGTCAAAAAGCCATCAAAGCTTGCTCCAAATCCCTTCAGCTCAAAGTGTAGATTGTTCTGTTGTAGGCTCAGAACATCTATCCTTAAATCATTCAGATTCTGATCTATAACATCTAAAGTCCCTGAATAAACTGAAGGGGTGTCTGTAGCAGAGGGGGAAATTTTCATTCCAACACGTATCTTTATTGGCCCTGCATCGATTACACCAAACCAAAAACCTTTGATCGATTTCGTAGTTTGCTGATTCTCAGAAACTACCTGTTTTGCTTGACTCTCTACTTGTGCATAGGAAGAAGGTAGAGACAGGATGAGAAAAGAAAGCAGAATTACATATTTCATAGCATTAGTAGTGATTTTTTGGATTTTTGATAAGCTCAGTTTTTGAAACGTCAAAAAACTCGGAACAGTTCAAAAAAGCTATAGAACTTCTCTTGAGCGTTGCAAACTCTGAACAAGAAAGCAAGCTCCTCCTACCAGAGCCAAAAAGAGGTTAAGTCCATAGAAGCTGAGTGACATTGCCAGCGCGGCTGACTCCTCAACCCCTATCTGACCAAATAAAAATACGTAGGCCCATTCTCTAGTTCCAGTGCCATTTATAGAGAATGGAAGTACCAAAGTTGCAGAGATGATAGGAATAAAAAGGAAAAAGTAGGAAGCAGAGATATTTAGACCCAGAGCTTCTGCCAAAAAGATATTTGTAACTATAAGAAGTAAGTTAAAGAAGATAGATACGGCTAATGACTTCAATAGAGAGGTTAAGCTATAGTCAGCAAAAGAGGCATAAAACTTACTAAATGCTTTAGAAAACTTCTTACCAACAAAAGGGAGCTTTTCAAAGTTTAGGCGATTCGAACTCCACGCAAGAAAGATTATTCCTATTGTAGCTCCAACGGTCATTCCTACAAGCACTAGTGCAATCTTTGACGAAACTAGAGAAGGCTGAAAACAAAGGACTAAACATCCCATAACAAGCAATGAATAGAGACCTGCTGCCCGATCCACAATCACACTGTTTGCGGCTACTGATCCACCTACCCCATCTTTTGCCAACATGTAGGTTCTCATTGCATCTCCACCTATGCCAGTAGGAACTAGCTGATTGAAAAAGAAGCCTATAAGGTAGAGCCAGCTAAGTCTTCCTAGACTAACTTTAACGCCAAGTTTTGATAGCAGACCTTGCCATCTGTAAGCACGAATAAAAACACCTAAAAAATATACCATCAGTGCCCCAATTAGTGACACAGGAGAAGCAGTTTTGAGACGTGCTATAGTCTCGCTGAAACCTGCTTGGTAGAGTAGAAATATAACAAGACCAAAACTTACTAGAACTTTTAATGTTGTTGTTAACCAAGTCCATCGAGTAGGCGATTTTTCTATTTTCTCTTCTATGTTTTCTATATTTTCAACGTTCTCAACCAAAATCTCCTCCTTAAATACTTCTATTCCTTCAGCTTGTAGACAGTGTACTCAAAGACTGAGTCATTTATTCCGCTATTTGTGGAACTTACCTCTGAGAAGGGTTGATAGAAGTTTTTTACCCAAGCCATCAAACTATCTCGCTGCTCTACCCTCTCCAACTTTGCCAAAGCAACAAACTTTGGTTTTTTATCTGTCAAATCTTTAATAATTTTTTCAAAACTTCCTTCCACTACTGCTGCATATCTATCTTTACCACGGTCAAAATATATATACTTACTTGCATTTGGAAGATTGTAAAGAACTAGTAGATCTAAAGACCCTTGTGCATAAACCCTGTCTCCACTTCCTATCTGTGAAACTACACTACTCCACTGAGCTTCTTCGTTTTGAAGAGTAAACTTTGGGTTGTAGAAGAAGGCGTCTACAACTTTCAATATCAGCAGAATAGAAATAGACAGAGTCAAAACTTTCTTTGGCCAAGTTGCTGCAACATTATCAAGCAGTTGCAAAACATTGTAGAAAAGATATGCAGCATACATTGAAACAAAAGGCAAGAAGAATATCACATCAGGTCCAGATTGTAGATTGAAAAAAGTAAAAACTCCATAAGCAAAAAATGCTACTGTGGGAGCCAGCCTCCAACAAGATGTAAGAAATAGGCGTGTCTTCATCTCTCTTATAAGCTTATATATATCTACAAGATACCAGAAAAACCCTGGTACAAAGAGCAGAAACCAGAACCATTCTTCTGGATAAGATTTTCTTATTATGGTGATAGCTCTTACCCAACCCAAAGTGCTTTTAATAGAACTGTTGGCTTTCGTGTTGAAGTCAAAACACCAGTTGTAAAAATCTTGCCATATTCCAGTGAAATAGAAGTAAGCAAAACCTAAAAACAGTGTGCCTATAGCACCTGCTGCAACAGCCCAAGCCCTCTTTTCTAAAGGCTTAC
>JAEUQL010000167.1 GCA_016789295.1 Blastocatellia bacterium
TTCTGTTGCAAATTGTAGTTCATACAGTTTCTTATAAATTCCATCTTTATCTAACAATTCTTCATGTGTGCCAGTTTCAACTATTTGACCTTGATCGAGAACGACTATACGGGAGGCTCGGCGGACAGTAGATAGTCTGTGAGCTATAACAATAGTTGTACGATCTTGCATCAAGTTGGTCAGAGCTTGCTGGAAGTACATTTCGGATTCGGTATCAAGGTTTGATGTAGCTTCATCAAGTATCAGTATAGGGGCATTTTTAAGCATTGCCCTTGCTACTGCTATGCGTTGGCGCTGCCCACCAGAAAGCTGAAGCCCATTTTCTCCTACTACGACATCATAACCACCACGAGAGAGGATAAAATCGTGTGCGTGTGCTGCTCTTGCAGCATTTTCTACATCTTGCTGCGAGATATCTGCACGGCCATAAGCTATGTTATTTCTGATGGTGTCGTTGAAAAGCATTATCTCTTGACTTACTAATGAGATCTGTGAGCGTAGACTAGAAAGTTTTATATCTCTTATGTCGTGGTTGTCGATCAGAATCTCACCTGAAGAAGGTTCAAAAAAGCGGAGTAGAAGGTTTGTTAGAGTTGTTTTTCCAGATCCCGATTTACCAACCAGGGCTACTACTTCACCTTTGGCTATTTTCAGATCTATATTTTTTACTGCAAAGCGGTCTGTATCTGGATAGGAGAAAGTAACGTGTTTAAGCTCTATCTGGTCAGTAAAAGGTTTCATTACAATAGCATTGGGTCTATCTACTATTTCTGTGTGCTCATCTAATAGAGCAAAAACTCGTGAAGATGCAGCAAAAATCTGCTGATAGTTATTTTGTGTTTGGCTCAACTTGCGCATAGGGTCGTAGAGCTTAAAGAGAGCAGCTAAAAGTGCTGTAAAACTTCCTATCGAAAGATTACCACTTGATATAAGTGTTTGTGCAAAGAGGATTAGTGCTGCAAGTAGCAAAAACCCTACAAGTTCTAGAATAGGAGAAGAGAGGTAAAGAGCGGCAGCCGTTCGCATATTAGTCTTTTGCAGTCTGTGTAGTGCATCATTAAGGCGTTTGCTTTCAAACTGCTCCATTCCAAAAGCTTTGACAATCCTATTGCCAATGATACCTTCCTGGGCTGTACCTAAAACTTCTTGAATACCTTCTTGAGTTTTATGACTTGTGCGGCGGAGTCTTTTGCCAAACTGTAGTGTGAGTGCATAGACAGGTGGCACAACGAAGAGAGAGAAGGCAGCAAGTTTCCAATTGAGAGAGAAGGCATAGACTAGCAGTGCCAGCAGTGTGAAAGCCTCTCGAAGGGTATCGGCAAGAAGCACTGTAACTGCGTGTTGAACTCTTTCAACATCACTTATGATGTGTGTTGTGAGATCGGCTGAGCGATGGCGTGCAAAGAATGTAGCAGACTGCTTGAGTATGTGATCATAGAGTTGTTGTCTCAGTTTGACTATTATGCTCTGTCCAACACTTGTCAGTAGGTAACCAGATAGAAAGAATGCTCCACCTCGCAAGATGGTAAAGAGCACAAGTAGCCCAGATATTGCCGCCCATGAATTCTGGTTTTGAGGTAAGACCGAGCTAAAGAGTCCTGAGAATGAGAGTTCGACACGACCGGCCAGGCCATTAAATATTGGTTCAACAAGTGCAATGCGTGCAGCTTCAAAGAAGCCAACAACTGAAGTTAGAACAATACCAAGCAATAGAGCTACAAAGTGTGGCCTTGCATAAAGTAGGAGTCTGTAGAGATCTTTCATTATCTAGGGTATTGAACCAAAAAGAGAGCTAGTAGCGAAAAGTTCTGTTACGTAACTACCTTTTTGCTTTAGTCTGGCTCCAGTCTTTTACATAGAGAGAAACTACTCAACGATTAAAACGGAAAATTATATGTAACGTATAGGTTTAGCGTCAAGGGTGCTTGACACTTAGTGCGTAATAGACTATTTATTGAGGCTTCTATCCTTTTATCTTCAACAAGCTCATTGTCATTAAATCCGAGCGGAAAGAGTTCTGTATGTCGTCAAGATTTTCCAGTCACAGCCTACTCAATCTCAGGATGGAGAATGCTCTACGGATCGAGAAGGTCTTAGAAGAGGTTCCAATAGCTGAGGCAATAGATGAGGAGGTAGCACAGGCTCAAGAAGAGAAGAGTATTTTTATCGATTATGGTCTTCCTATTCCTGAAGGCTATGATATGGACACTATTCAAGCCTTGGTGCAAGACCCGTTTCACGTGTGGGTCTATTGGTCGTTACGTGATGCTACTATAGCCACGCTTAATGCTCTGTTCACCTCTGAAATTGTGGCTACTTTCTATCCAGTGCTAAAAATTTCAGAAACGACACTGGGTCACACGGCATACATAGGTGTTGGGAAAGGCGGTAGTTACTGGTTGAGTGTTTTCCCTGACCGACGCTACCGCATTGAAATAGGGTTAAAGTCTGAAATTCGTGGTTATATAAGGCTGCTTGAGGCAGATGAAGTCTTCACACCTCGTGGTACTGTCTCATCAAAGGTTGCAGAAGAGTCTGACTATCAGGTTTCTACAGAAGAGTTTTCCGAAGTGCTTCACCAGTCTGGTTTTGCCTCATTCACATCTCTGATAGGACCAGAACGTGTACTGAGTCAATTGCCAGAAGAGGTTGCTGATGTGATCTCGACGGCCTCGGCTGGAGAGGAACTTTCTGATGAGCAGTTGGCTGGTCTACCACCGCGCATAAGAGCACTTTTGTTGGAGATGAAGGCCAGAGGAGAAGGCGATCTGGCTTCGCTCTCTCTTTTGCACTTACTGCCTGAGTATTTGCGTGAATCGCTCAGCGAAGATGCAAGCATAGTCGATCCGCTCCATCCATCTCATCTTTCGCCACGTTTTATGGTTGGTTCCTCAGAAGAGCAGCAGAGGCCGAGGGTTTGGCATCCGACCCAACCAACAAGGCCACAAGGGGCACCGAGCAGTCATATTCAGGCGTTTAAGCCAATTTCAGGTTCTACCAGATCGAAATAGTCTCGGCACTCAGTTTTTGTTGTTTTAGAGCTTTCAATCGAGGAGTTGATAATGGAACAGGGCTATCTTTCGCTGATACTACACGCACACCTTCCTTTTGTTCGTCATCCTGAATATCCAGAGTATCTGGAAGAGGACTGGCTCTATGAAGCAATTAGTGAGACATACATTCCACTGCTATTCGCTTTTGAGAACTTAGTTAATAGTGGTGTTGACTTTCGCATTACAATGACCATTACGCCAAGCCTTTCAGAGATGCTGGTAGACCCACTACTACAATCTCGCTATTCTGCACGCATAGCAAAGCTTGTAGAGTTATCAGAGAAGGAACTGGAACGAACAGAGGGTACAGCTTTTGAGTCAGCAGCTCGCATGCATTACGACCATTTTTCTATGGCTCAATCCCTCTTTGAGAACAAGTATGACAGAAACCTTATCAAAGGATTCAAGCAGCTACAGGATAGAGGGGTATTAGAGATCATAACTTGTGGCGCAACTCATGGGTTTCTACCTTTGATGTCGAGCAGGAAAGTACAGCAGGTACAGATAGAAGTAGGGTGTGACAACTATGCCAAACATTTTGGTTGTTGGCCTAAAGGAATATGGCTTCCAGAATGTGCTTACAGGCCAGGCATAGACCAGTTGCTTGCTGATGCTGGAATCAAATACTTCATAATCGATTCACACGGAATAATGTTTGGCGAACCTCGTCCAAAGCGTGGGATCTATGCACCAGTCATTACTCCTTCTGGAGTTGCTGCATTTGCTAGAGATATAGAAACAAGTGAACAAGTTTGGAGTGCTGACATTGGTTATCCAGGGCATCCCGACTATCGCGAATTTTACCGTGATGTGGGCTGGGATGCAGACTACGAGTATATCAAGCCCTACCTTCATTCAGATGGAGTCAGGCGCAATTTGGGACTCAAATACTATCGTGTAACTGGCAAAGTAGCTCTTGATCATAAAGAGGCTTATATACCTGAATGGGCAAGCAACATATGCAAAGAGCACGCAGGTCATTTTCTCTCTTCTCGGCAAGGTCAGATGCGCTATCTCAATCAAGTACTAGGAAGAAAACCGATAGTTATCTCACCTTATGATGCAGAGTTGTTTGGTCATTGGTGGTATGAAGGGCCAATGTTTCTTAACAATCTTATCCATTTTTCTCAGTTCCAAGATGAAGTTCGGTTCATAACTCCTTCAGACTATCTACAGATCTACAGTGACAACCAGTCCCAGACACCATCTTCTTCGACCTGGGGTGCAGAAGGTTATAATCGTGTCTGGATCAATGGGGGTACAGATTGGATCTATCCTCACCAGCACATGGCAGAACGGCGCATGATTGAACTTGCAAAGAGCTATCCCAATGCCGATGGCCTGCTAAGACGTGCTCTCAACCAAGCTGCACGCGAACTACTTTTGGCACAATCGAGTGACTGGGCATTCATCATTACAACCGGAACAATGGTTCCTTATGCAATCAAACGCTTCAAGGATCATATACACCGTTTCACAAGAATCTATGAAGAGATAAAAGGCTACAGGATAGATGAAGCTTGGCTTGCCGATGTTGAGAGTAAAGATACAATTTTTCAAGAGATAGATTATCGGATATATTCCTAAAGCTTCTGTTAGCTTCTGAGTAGATCTAAGGAAAAGGTAGAAGGTTAGTGCCTTCTACCTTGCCAAACGGTTTCTTGCGAGTGTGCTACTCCAAGATGATCCATTATACGAAATATGAAGTGATCTATCAGTTCTAGGATTGTTTGTGGGCGATGATAGAAGGCTGGCATAGCAGGGACTATCATGGCTCCTGCTTGCTGAAGTTTCAAAAGGTTCTCAAGATGGATTCTTGACAGGGGTGTCTCTCTAACTACTATAACCAGCTTCCTTGCTTCTTTCAGAGTTACATCTGCTGCCCTTTGAACAAGATCACGCACAATTCCAGAAGCAAGCATTCCAATAGTATTGACGCTGCAAGGTATGATGACCATAGAGTCTACAGGGTAAGAGCCACTGGCAATAGATGCACCAATATCTTTTGCTGGAAATATCTTTACTTTTTCACTTGGTTTGCCAAGTAATAGTTCTATATCACTTTCACGAGAACCGGTGATAGGAATATCTAGCTCTTCTCTCACAACCGTTATTGCTGCGGCTGTAATTACTAGATTGATAGTATCAACTTCTGGGCTTGCTTCGAGGAAGTGTAGTAGTCGCTGAGCATATATTGATCCGCTTGCGCCAGTTATGCCAAGGTTGATTATTTTTCCCTTCATTGGTTACCCTTTCTGTCAATATCTTCTTCTTCCGCCACTGATGCTAAATGAAAAAGGTATGGCAGTCCAGTTTGGTAGAAGAGAGTTCTAACAACCCGACATTTTTTTGCATAGATCGCTTTTCTCTGTTCCTGAGCGTGCTATTATGGGCAGTTGCACAGAAAATACCAGAATGAGGCAGCTATGAATGCTGATAAACTACGCCATCTATTAGAAGAGTTTAAAGCAGACGCTCTTAGCCTTGACGAGTTGATGCAAAGACTCAAATATTTTCCTTATGAAGATATAGAGTTTGCTCGAATAGATCACCACAGAAGTGTCAGGCAAGGCTTTCCAGAAGTCATCTTTGGGCAGGGTAAAACTAGCACTCAAATAGCTGCTATAGTTGAAAAACTGCTTCGCGCAGAAAACAATGTACTTGTAACTCGGACAAACAGAGAAGCTTATGATCTGGTCAAAGAGACTGCTCCAGATGCTCTATTTAATGAACTTGCTCGCACTATCTCTATAAAGCGTGATAGCAAAATTAAAGGAAAAGGGAAGATAGGTATCATTACTGCTGGAACTTCTGACATTCCAGTATCTGAAGAAGCTGCTGTAACGGCTGAGATATGTGGAAACGAGATCGAGCGACTTTATGATGTAGGCGTTGCTGGTCTTCACAGGATACTGAGTGAGACAACAAGGCTCTCTCAAATGAGGGTAGTAGTTTGTGTAGCAGGGATGGAAGGGGCACTGCCATCAGTAGTTGGTGGATTGGTTTCGGCTCCTGTGATCGCAGTTCCCACCAGCATAGGTTATGGAGCATCATTTGGTGGAATAGCTGCGATGCTTGGCATGCTAAATAGTTGTGCTTCCAACGTTTTAGTAGTCAATATTGATAATGGTTTTGGAGCAGGTTTTACAGCTTCCATAATAAACAGGCTTTAGAAATATGCTGCTTCGGAAGTTTTGTCTTGACAAGACCAAACTTGATCACTAGACTCTGTCTTTTCGTTGGAACAGCTTTTTCAAAGATGCTTTCTCTCGGCTCTATTAGAGAGTCAATCAGTAGCTGAAATGTTGTAGTTGAAAAAAGAGAGAAACTTTCTGGCGGCAAAACATGCCGTACAGCTATTGTGGCGTAAAAAGAGATCTTTATAGATCTCTGCAGAAGACTTCAAGTCAGCCCTTCATACAAAGAGCACGCCACAGATAAAAACAGGCAAATGGGGACGCCTGCAAGATCAGCTTGTTGTAGAGTCAGAATTAAGATTACTGGCTCCTGTTTCTGAATCTAAAGTTACCCCACCTGTCAAAAAATTAAATAGCTGAAAATAGCTGAGCATATATTTTGTGCTCTTTGTCTTCTCTTGTTGAAAGAAGAGACGGACTCTTTACAGAGTAGATTTTAGAACCCTAAGAGGTTAGAACCCAAGGAGTCGTAAAGTGCCGACAATTAGTCAGCTAGTTCGTAAAGGACGTCAAAAAGTTGTATATAAGACAAGCAGTCCAGCTCTGCAAGCTTGTCCACAAAAACGCGGTGTCTGTACTCGTGTCTACACAGCAACCCCAAAGAAGCCGAATTCAGCTCTACGTAAGGTAGCTCGTGTTCGTCTTACAAATGGAATAGAAGTAACTACTTATATTCCTGGCATTGGCCACAACCTTCAAGAACACTCCATTGTGCTCATTCGTGGTGGTCGTGTGAAGGATCTGCCAGGTGTTCGCTATCACGTAGTTCGAGGAACCCTCGATTCTGTTGGAGTTGCAGGGCGACAGCAAGGCCGCTCCAAGTACGGTGCTAAGCGACCGAAAGAGGCTGCCAAAGGGGCTGCAGGTAAGGGTGCACCAGCAAAAGGCGCACCAGCTAAAAAGAAATAGTTTCCTATAGTGAGGAAAGTGTATGCCAAGGAGAAGAGTTGCCGAGAAACGCGAAGTTCTACCAGATCCTAAATTTAATAGTCAGTTGTTGACCAAGTTCATCAACTGCATGATGTGGGATGGAGAACGCTCGGTGTCAGAAGGAATAATCTATGCGGCTTTGGATCAGATTGGTAACAAGACGCAAGATGACCCATTAAAAATTTTCAAAAAAGCAGTAGAAAACGTTCGTCCAAAAGTGGAAGTCCGTTCCCGTCGTGTTGGCGGTGCGACTTACCAAGTTCCTGTTGAGGTCAGCCAGCATCGTGGTACATCACTCTCAATAAGATGGCTGATCAACTATGCACGGAATCGGGGTGAGAAGACTATGAAAGATCGTCTTGCTGCAGAGCTTCTGGATGCTTCTGCAGGCAAAGGCAATGCAATCAAGAAACGGGAGGACACACACAAAATGGCGGAGGCAAACAAAGCTTTTGCTCACTACCGA
>JAEUQL010000168.1 GCA_016789295.1 Blastocatellia bacterium
TCATCACGCGAATTTGTGTGAAGTGATTGCGCTCCACCAAGGACTGCAGCCAATGCTTGGATGGTGACGCGGACTATGTTCACGTCTGGCTGTTGGGCTGTCAGTGTGCTTCCTGCTGTCTGTGCGTGGAAACGTAACATCATTGATCGTTCGTCTTTTGCCCCAAATCGATCTCTCATAATCGTTGCCCAAAGCCTTCTAGCTGCTCTGAATTTGGCTACTTCTTCAACCAGATTATTATGTGCATTAAAGAAGAAACTGAGTCTTGGAGCGAAAAGATCGACATCTAAGCCTGTGTCGATTGCAGCTTGTGTGTAACATATAGCATTAGCAAGTGTAAAAGCGACTTCTTGAGCAGCCGTCGAGCCTGCTTCACGAATGTGGTAGCCAGAGATAGATATGGTATTCCAGTTGGGAAGCTCCTTGGCACAGAATGCAAAAATATCTGTGATAATTCTAAGAGAAGGTCTTGGCGGATATATGTAAGTTCCGCGTGCAATGTATTCCTTAAGGAGATCATTCTGGATAGTTCCATTAAGCTTATCCATTGGCACACTCTGTTTTTTTCCAACAGCTATATACAGTGCAAGAAGGATGGCGGCTGTTGCATTTATAGTCATTGAAGTAGATACTTTGTCTAATGGTATACCATCAAAAAGAGTCTCCATATCACGTAGAGAATCTATAGCAACACCTACTTTTCCTACTTCTCCACTTGACAAATGATGGTCTGAGTCAAGACCTATTTGAGTTGGCAAGTCGAAAGCCACCGAAAGCCCAGTAGTACCATTTTCAAGCAAGTATTTATAACGCTTATTTGATTCTTGCGCAGTACCAAATCCTGCATATTGACGCATTGTCCAGAATCTGCCACGGTACATATTAGGATAGACACCACGGGTGAAAGGAAACTGTCCTGGTTCAGATAAATCGAGTGACTCATTTCCATCGAGTGCATCTTCTGGCAGAAACACTCTCTTCATCTCTATGGAAGATGATGTTAAAAATTTCTGTTTTCTCTCTTTTGATTGTTTTTCTGCTGTACCCATAATTCACTCCAAGAATTTGTAGTCTATTTTTGTAATCTTTCCATCACAGTGTTTAATTTCCCATCCAAGCAACAGAAAAAACGGTAAAAACTCTACTATTTTTACGAAAAAAGGATCTGTAAAAACTGTTCCTTGGCTGAAGTTCAAGATACTCCAGTAAGAGAAGTGAACAGTAGTTACTAACCAGAATACTGCTCTTGATGGAATGATAGCGAGTAGTGGAGCTAGCCAAGTCAAATACCAGGGATATAATGTGGGTGATAGTAACATTAAAGCAAGTAAAGTCCAGAAGAGTGCACGGACAAAATCTATCTTCTGCTCTTTCTGGCTGGACGCTACAATAGATATCAAAAAAGCCAGTAGTGTATAACAAGCTGCTCGTGCAACGGTGTATGAACCAGTTAACATATAGATAGAGGTAAAGATAAAGCTGTTAAATGACCACTTATCTAAATAGATAGGAATTGACCCTAACATTTTTGTGCCTGCTGTACAAAAAGGGAAATAAGCTACTAGCAAAGTCAAGAGTGATGTAGCTAAAAAACGGGATGTTTGGCTGAAGGTAAATCTGATAAAGATGGCAGGCAGAAGTACTATTGGAACTACTTTAACAAGAATCGAAGCAGTAAAAGCTATAGCAGCAGATTTTACTTGTTCTAACAAGATAAGTCTTATAGCTAATAGTAGCAGTGTAACTCCAATAGCATCTATATGACCAGCAATGGAAAATTCTAGTATTGGAAGTGGTAGCCAAAAATATGTAGCTAGACGGCTAGGTAACTGTTTTAATCTAAGATTTTGTAAGATCTGTAATAGTAGCAGACTAGAAAGAATTTCACTCAAAAAGATCAGGAACTTAAACCCCAATACTGAAGATCCAAAGAGTAGATTTGAGATATAGAAAAAAAATTGTGCAACAGGTGGATAGATTGTGGGTAGATACGAATGATTGATATTTGGATAAATAAGCTGATCGCGCAATGCAAGTAAAACAACAGAATCAGGTGAATGATTATATGGGTTAATGTTAGATGTCGATACTTTTCCATCCCATAAGTATCTATATATGTCATTCGAGGTAAAAGAGGGTAAAGCTAGTAGTGTTAAGCGAAAGATCAACCCACTAAACAGTACAAACCAGACACCACTATCCTGTTTCTGCAAAAATTTCACTGCTTTCCACTGCATAAAGCTAGATAGTAATACCACCAAAAGATAATGTATGTAGAGTAGGTGGTAGGCAGTTGGTGCAAAGTAGAGCGATATATATATAGACTCAGTCACTGCAGCTAGTAGAAAGAGTTTCCATCGATTTTTCTTGCAGAGTATAGATATTATTGACACTAAATTTACCGAGTTAACAACCCATATTTTGCTATTGTGTAGAGTATTTTACAACCGGCCTTGAAGCTCCCACTGAGCGTCCCACTGATTTTTGACTGACCTGTGCGCTTTCTGTAACTTACAGGAACTTCTCTAATGGAGAGTTTCTGTTTGACAGCTTTAATCTGCATTTCTACAGTCCAGCCAAAGTTTCTGTCTTGCATACAAAGCTTCTGCAAACTTTCAAACCGTACAGCTCTAAAAGGCCCAAGATCGCTGTAATCAAACCTCCATATAAGTTTTATCAACCTTGTGGCTAGCCAATTACCAAAGACCTGTTGAGGTGTAAGAGAGCCTTTCTGGCTCTGTCCGCGAACACGAGACCCTATTACTAGATCTATGTTTTCATTAATGATTGGAGCTATAAGCAATGGGATTTCTTCAGGGTAGTCGCTGTGGTCAGCATCAAGAAAGACTACTATATCGGTTCTATCGTCTATCAAAGAGAGCGCACGTAGGCAAGCTGCTCCGTAGCCTTTTTCTGCTTCAAAGACAACTTTTGCCCCTAATTCACTTGCTAAACTGGCAGTTGCATCAGTACTGCCATTATCAGAAACTAACACTTCTGTGACAGGAGGAACAGGGATCTCTTTAAGGACTTTTCCTATAGCTGCCTCTTCATTTAGAGCAGGAATAATAACAGTCACCTTCATTGGTTTCAGATCTTTTCTACTTTAAGCACCTGGCAAAGTTTATCGAACTCTGCTTCAAGTTTTTCAAAGAGTGGCTCCAAGTCCTGTAGAGGGCAGTTTCTGAGCATCCGCTTCTCTATCTCTGCACAAAGAGCAGAAAACTGCCTGCCTCCAAGTGTGGCACTACTACCTTTGAGACTATGAGCCAATTTGACAATATCTTCACTCTGTCTATCACGAAAGGCAATAATAATAGCTTCAACTTTTTCTGTAGCATCTTTAAGAAAATTGTCTATTAAATCATTTATTAAGTTTGGGTAACTTTGATCTTGTAATTGGCGTAATCCATCCATGACATTTCTGTCTAATACTTCTAGACCTCCAGAGTTTATTTGTGTAGGTTCTGGTCTTAAACTTGTAGATCTTTCTAAAACCATCTGTAGCTCTTCTACTTTAACAGGTTTAGATATATAGTCATCCATTCCTGCTTCAATACACTTCTCTCTATCACCTTGCATAGCCCCTGCAGTCATAGCAATTATTCTTGGTCTTTTTTCTTTTGGCCAAAGACTACAGATCTCTTTTGTTGCTTCAATGCCATCCATTTCAGGCATCTGTACATCCATCAGCACGATGTCATAAGGTTGACGTTGCAAAGCAGCTAGCACCTCTAAACCATTGGCTGCAACGTCGGCTCTATAACCCATATGTCTAAGGATCTGTAGTGCTACTTTCTGATTCACCACGTTGTCTTCAGCAAGAAGTATGCGTAGTGGGTGCTGTTCAGACATAGAGTGATTTAACTGCAGCTTAGGTGCAGCTTTTGCCTGAACACTACCAAAAGTTGTCATAATGACATCAAAAAGCTGCGATGGTTTAATAGGTTTAGTCAAATAAGCTGCAAGTTCTACATTCCTAGCTGCAAGCTCCACCCTTTTTCCAATAGAGGTAAGCAGTATAATAGGCAAATTTTCTATCTTTTTTATTTCTGTGGCAAGCTCAATACCATCTAAATCTGGCATCTGCATATCTATTATTGCAGCATCAAACTTCTTGCCATTTCTGAGTAATTCCAGGGCATTCTCTGCAGAAGTGGTAGTAACTGGTTCCATTCCCCAAGCTTTTGTCTGCTTCAGAAGAATTTGGAGGTTTGTAGTGTTGTCATCTACAAGTAGTAGCTGTTTTCCTGACAGTATCGGTTGTGTGCTATGCAAGAATATCTGTTTCTGGCTTGGTGCTGTCTCTGTAACCATAGTGAAATGAAATGTGGAACCTTGCCCTATCTCACTCTCTACCCACATATGTCCACCTAACATTTCACAGAGCCGTTTACTGATAGCAAGTCCTAGACCAGTTCCTCCATAGTGCCTTGTTGTTGATGGATCCACCTGCGAAAAAGATCTAAAAAGCTTACCTATTTGATCTTGTGCAATTCCAATGCCTGTGTCTTTGACAGAAAAGTGGAGCTTGTGATTCTTGCCGTTGACTTCGGTAGCAGAGACCGAGACTAGAACTTCGCCTTTGTGAGTAAATTTGACTGCATTACTGAGTAGATTGACAAGTATTTGTCTAAGACGTGTAATATCACTTAGAAGTGTATGAGGTGTATTATCATCAATAATATATGCCAAATCTATACCTTTTTCAGATGCCTTTGTTGCCAGTAAGTCTAGGGATTCTTCTATACAGCTTCTTAGATCAAAAGGGTGTTTTTCAAGATGAAGTTTTCCAGACTCTATTTTTGAAAAGTCCAATATATCGTTAATAATTGTTAGCAGCGTGTCACTACTGTTACGAATAGTTTCAACAAAATCTCTCTGCTCAGAGTTTATAGGAGTGTCTAGTAGCAGTCCTGTCATGCCAATAATGGCATTCATTGGAGTACGGATCTCATGGCTCATATTGGCCAAAAATTCAGCTTTTGCTCTGGCTGCTGCTTCGGCGTCTTCCTTCGCTTTTTGTAGCGCGGCCATTGCCAAAATATGCTCTCTGTCGAGCCGCTTCAATTCTGTAATCGTGTCGGAAAGCTTTGTTTCTACTCCAACGTGCTCTTTTATCTCATGACTACTGACTTTTGCTGCAATTGCTGTGATAATAAAAGAAAAAAGTATAGATATGCTAATAGCAAATTTAGTAACCCTAGAGCTTCTCTTTGATTGTGTTGACCGTATTTCTAAAAGAGACATTTCCTCGTTTTTTGTCTCTAAGATCAGTCTGTAAAAAGTTTCTGAGAGCTTGCTACCTTGTCCCTGAGTTATCTTCTCAACTGCCGCCTCATAGCCTTGCTCATCTCTGATCTTTGTAAGATTGCGAGAATAGAAATCGTTTTCGGATATCAAAATCTTTATCTCTTTTACTCTCTTCTGTTGTGCTAGATTATCTAGAGTTATTTTTTCTAGCACAGACAGCTTTTCAGGGACTTTGGAAAGAGCCGTTGATAGATCGTCAAGATAATCTTTTGATTGTGTAAGTACATAGCCTCTTCTGGAAGCTTCACAGTCTTTCCAGTAGAAGTTGAGTTCTTCTAGGTTGTGTATGATCTCGTAGGTCTGTACAACTAACCTGTAGTCTCTTTCTGAGAGGTAGATGCTGTAGAAAGAAGAAAGTAAAGACAGAACCAAAAGCGATAAAGCTATCGCAAAACCTACATTAGCTTTTTTAGGTGTTGGAAGAGCCATGCGATACGTCGAAAACTACAAATATGCCTATGTTTTGGTCTGATCTGCTAAAAAGCTGCAGTCGGTTATGCTTAGTAATTTGAATGGAGTATAAGATCAGTTCTAACTTAATGCAACCTTTGGAGTTGTTATGGAAAGAATAAAGTCTCTTTTAGGTTTTAATAATCAGCACGAGGAAAACAGAGAGCCGATAGATGAATCAGTAATAATCAGCTCTGATACTCTTAGAGAGAACCGTATTCCTCCAGGACAGGTAAAGACTGTAAAATGGCCTGTTCTACACGTTGGTAATGTACCCAAATTTGATCGTGAAAAATGGTCTTTTTGCCTTCACGGAATGGTAGAAAAAGAGTGGTGCTGTAACTATGACCAGTTTCTTGAACTACCAAAAGTGAGAGTTTTGAGTGATTTTCACTGTGTAACTACCTGGTCAAAACTTGACAACCTATGGGAAGGGGTTTCAACGCAGACACTCTTTGAAAAAGTTAATGTGAATCCTAAAGTAAAATATGTTTTAGTTTATGCCGAACACGGTTGGACTACAAACATGCCTTTAGAAGATTTTCTCCAAAAAGACTCTATTTTCGCCTACAACCATAATGGAAAACCACTTAGTCCAGACCATGGCTATCCACTACGACTAGTAATCCCTAAACTTTATGCATGGAAGAGTGCAAAGTGGGTTAGAAGTGTAGAGTTTTTGGAAACTGACAGAGCAGGTTTTTGGGAAGAAGGTGGTTACCACATGGTAGGTGATCCATGGAAAGAGCAGCGTTTTAGGTGGAATGGGTAATGGAGATCGTCTCAACAAGATAGACTATAGAAATCCGAGGAGAGAATGAAGAGACCTCACTGGTTAGAATCTATTCATCACGACAGTTCATCGTGTTACGTTGATTTTGCGCATAAAAGAATAGGGGCAAAAGTTAGGCTGAAACTGCGAGCTTCTCTTGATGCACCAATTGAGCAGATATATGTCAGGCTTTGCCCAGACGGCGAGCAGTCAATGATTCCAATGCACTACCTCAGTAGTGATGAGGTATGCCAGTGGTGGCAAACAGAAATAGAACTGAGCATGCCGTTGGTTGGATACCGTTTCTTTCTCATCACCAAAGAAGGTAGTTGGCATCTAAACGCTGCTGGGATAACCCGCTATACTCCAACAGACTCCAGCGATTTTAAGCTAATTACTTGCCAATCTTCCAATACTCCAGATTGGATACACGAATGCGTGTTCTACCAGATTTTTCCAGATCGCTTTGCTGACAGCCAACGCATTGACAATGTAAAGAATGGAGAATATAGCTATAGTGGAAAACCTGTAATATCACGTAGTTGGGGTGAGCTGCCAAATAAGCTCACTGGAGGGCGGGAATTTTTTGGTGGGGATCTCTATGGGATAATAGAGCGACTCGACTATTTGCAGGAACTTGGAATCAACGCTATCTATCTCAATCCTATTTTTACTGCTCCAAGCAACCATAAATATGACACTCAAGATTATTTTCAAGTAGATCCATATCTAGGAAAAGAAGAAGCACTAATTGCATTACGGATAGCTTTAGATAAGCGTAAAATGCGCCTAATGCTTGATATAGTACTCAACCATTGTGGTGCTACCAACCAATGGTTTACAGACGCACAGCAAGATTCCAGTTCAGAGACAGCAGATTTTTTTACATTCTATGAACATCCTAACAATTATGCTTGTTGGTTGGGTATTTCAACACTTCCGAAGCTAAACTATCGTAGTGAAAAACTTCGAGAACTTATTTACTCAGGACAACACTCTGTGCTGCGTTATTGGCTAAGACCTCCATACAGAATAGATGGATGGCGCATAGATGTTGCAAATATGCTTGCACGCCAGGGAGAGAGCCAATTGGGTCACAAGATAGG
>JAEUQL010000169.1:0-237 GCA_016789295.1 Blastocatellia bacterium
CAATATTGAAATCATCCTTTTGGGCTTCGCTTCTTAAATTGTCTCTCATAACATCCTCCCAGTTTTGAAAAACAGGTTTAGCAATGGGAAGATATCATAAGATTTACTATTTACAAGTAAAAAGTTTTTTAAGACTGAATTTTTAGAAAAAGTGGTGACAGGACTGTAAATTTAGATACTCTCTTGCTGAGTCTAAACTAAATTTTACTCGCTCATAATGCAGTGGTGGTATCACAA
>JAEUQL010000169.1:247-7600 GCA_016789295.1 Blastocatellia bacterium
TATTATTTGTCGAAATAGAAAAATGTCAAAGCTTAAGATAATGTTGAAAGTAGAGGGCTAGAAAACCGTTGTTACCTAAAAATATTCAATTATTTACCCATGGAGTTGAATTGGAACAGGATTCTATAGGCATGTCTCCAGCAAAAGTGGTAAAAATTACAAGAAAGAACGAACTATTTTATCTAAAGTACATAAGCAAAATATTTTCAAATACTACTTTCAGTGTAAAAAGAGAGGCTGAATTAATGGCTTTTCTTAAGAGCAAGATTGCTGTTCCTGACCTGGTTATGTACGAAGAGAACGATCAATATGAATGCATGATAGTGCAATCAGTAGAAGGAGAGCTTCTTTACGAAATTTCTTCTCCTCAACTGTATGTTGAGCTTTTAGCTGAAGCATTCACTATGTTAAAAACGATTGACCCAAGAGAATGCACTTTTCAATCTGACATAGACTTTCGACTCCATGAACTGAAATATCTAATTGAGTCTAATCTGATTGCGATAGAAGATTTTAATGAAGAAGGGCTTGATTTTGCTACACCACAGGATTTAGTAAACTTTCTGGAAAATACTAAGCCCTCAGAAGAGATTGTGTTCAGTCACGGAGATCTCGGTGACTCAAACATAATAGTAGTTAATAGAAAAATAAAAGGAATCATCGATTGGGGTCGAGGTGGAAAAGCTGACAAGTGGGTAGATATCTCTTTTGGAGTTAGCAACATACTAGACAAGTACGATAATCAAGAGTATGTGGAAAGATACTTTAAGCTAATTGATGAAGATCCGTCTTTTGAAAAAATAAAGTATCATCAGCTTGTTGATGTCCTTTTTTGAAAAGTAGCAATAGATTTTTAGTTGTGTAAGACACTCTCTTGCTGAGCCTGAGCTAGATTTTCAATTTTACTCACCCACTCATCAAAGTTGTGGCATTGTTTACGAAGTGTTTCAAGGCCAATATCAAGTGCAATTAGATTTCCATGAATTATCTTGTCATAGCCCTTGCAACAGCTTGCAATTCGTTTTGATGGTGCTGAGTTCTTGCTATCATTTATATGTTCTGGAGTTTCAAACTTTCCGCATATACTTTTTAGCTTATTAACAACATCTGCAGGAAAATTTTTGTTAAAAGCTTCAGTATCACTAAATAACAAAGCTTCAAATTCATGTATCATAAGGTTTGCAATGAAATTGGAGGAACCTATGTCTTCTTGAAAAGCTTTTTGCAAAATCTTTGCTTTTTCATAAGATGACATAGAAGAAGATAAATTATCTTTGTTTAGAAAATCTTTCAAACCATAGTAATCAATCATGGTTGTTACCCAAGCTGCTCTGTCTGTTTTGAGTTGTATATTTATTTGTTTCCTTACCTCTTCATACTTTGATACACCACCTAAATTAATTGGTGTAACAAAAATTCTAAACCTCTCCTGAAGATGTCTATATAGAATTTCTTTGACAAAAGTCTCTTCTGTTTCACCTTCACAAAAAACATAAACACGAACTGTCTCGTGAGTCATCTCGAAGGTCTCCCACCCAGCAAATTCTTCTTCCAGAGATCACCAATACTATATTCTTCTAACCATTCTTTTAACTTTTCTTCAGACTTCCTAGTAAAAAGTGACTTACCGTTTTCTATATCAACTACTACTATATCCTTTAGCTCAAACTCATTCACCAGTTCTGTAGATTGTGTAGAAATTATGATCTGCTTTCTTTGAGAAACAGATCTGATGAGTCCAGCTAAAATCTTTATTGCGTAAGGGTGTAACCCTAGTTCTGGTTCATCAATCAATATTGTCTCAGGTTGTTTATCAGAAGGCTGTAGTAAGACTGTGGCAAGGCATATAAATCGGAGTGTGCCATCTGAAAGTTGATGTACTTTGAAAGGTATGTCTGCTTCTCCGCCATCCCACTCTAACCCTCTATTAGTCCATGCTAGCTCTATCATATCTTCATTCAAAGGAGATGGGTGAAGAAGAAAATCATTAAAAAACGGAGCAACAAGCCTTACTGTTTTAACTATCAAATTATATTCTTTTGGGTGCTTGTCTTTGAGAAGGTAGAGATAAGCTGCAATATTTCGCCCATCTGGTCGTAGATATAAGTTGTCACTTAATTGATTTATCTGCTTCAAAGGTGACGTATCTCCAGTGTCATGGAAGTGATATACACGCCATTGCTTTATAGCCTCCCAAACATAGGGGTCGATTCCTGTCCCTGTTCCCTTATGCACACGGCTCTCAAAATGACCCGAACCTAATGACTTTGGACCAGATATTTCCCACCAGAACGCCTCATCTGTAAACATTATCTTGTTGTCTTCTGTCGGCTCAAGTGTGAACAAATAGCCATTACTACCAAAGTAGATTCCAGCACTGATTGATTCTGTTCTCTTTCTGCCAAAATGGAGAAGAGCATCTGGCCCACCTTGTTTACCAACATATATCTGGAGTCTTTTCTCCAGCATCTGCTGAATCATCTTGAAGAAGCTTATTAAGTTTGACTTTCCAGCACCATTAGCACCAATGAGAACATTTATTCTTTCTAACTGGAGATTGCAGTCTGCTATAGATTTGAAGCCGTTTATGACTATTTGTGATAGCTGTTGGGGATTGTTGGTCATCTACTACCTTTTGCCCTTCTCTTTATTGAAGTTATTGAAGTTAGATTCAATCTAAAGGTAGACAATAGATTTTTAGTTGTGTAAGGGATAATCTATGCCCCCGACTGGACTCGAACCAGTAACCTACGCCTTAGGAGGGCGTTGCTCTATCCATTTGAGCTACGGGAGCATCTTTTATTTATCGTAATTAAGAAGTGAAAATATATTGTAGCCATCAAACTTCTTGCGACCACCCAGAAAATCTAGTTCTATCACAAAAGTAAGACCTACAATCTCACCGCCAAGTTTTTCTACCAGGTCAGCTACAGCACGTGCCGTTCCACCAGTTGCTAGTAGATCGTCTGCTATCAAAACCCGGTGACCTTCTCCAATAGCATCGCGGTGTATTTCAAGCGTATCGCTGCCGTATTCGAGGTCATAGCTGACCGATTCAGTTGCAGACGGCAATTTCTTTGGTTTTCTTACTGGTACAAAGCCTGCACCGATATGGTAAGCGAGTGCTGGAGCAAATATAAATCCACGAGCTTCGATCCCTATTACAACGTCTATCTTCTCACCAGCAAAAGCTTCGCTCATTCTGTTTATTACTGTTTTTAGACCTTTGGCGTCTTTGAGCAGAGTGGTTATGTCGTAGAAAAGTATTCCAGGTTTTGGAAAATCAGGAACTTCTCTGATCTTCTTTTTTAGTTCATCCATCTTTTTGCTTGGCTCCAGAGTGAAGATAGAAAAATAGACTGG
The DNA here is from genome assembly GCA_016789295.1 of Blastocatellia bacterium. Classification (GTDB taxonomy): domain Bacteria; phylum Acidobacteriota; class Blastocatellia; order Chloracidobacteriales; family JADJPF01; genus JAEUQL01. Next base: position 3,611 of record JAEUQL010000169.1, read on the forward strand.
GGAATTTAGCAGAAAATTTAGCAGAGTCCAAGTACTATTCTCCGCCCTTCCACACATTATCAAGAAATTTGACGTGCAGACTCCAAACACCTGCCCCAGTTTTGTTAACACCTTGTATTGTAGCTTGTGCTGAAAAATTCTCTCTCTCTATCGAGATTCTGATCTTTGAACCAGCTCTTGCTTCCTGTGTAGCCATCACACAAGCACCATTCTTACTTATGTTTGTGACAAGCCCTTGCTCAACAAAAGCTGTAATATCTTCGTCATCAACATATTCAATAGAAGCTTCCATAGGTATCTGATAGCGCGTCTCTCTGCTAACCATACTCTTCTGCTCACTTGAAGGAGTAGATGCCTGCAGATTCACTTCTTTATGGGCAAAAGAATGAGGCTGTGTGCTCATGGATGTGGACACTTGCACACTAGTTGACGCTTTTACAGTGGATTCAAACTCTATACTGGTAGCTTTTAGTTGCCCATTGTCTGGAAGATCTTTGTATTCTGCTAATTGAGTCAGTTCATAACCTGGTGGTGGATTTTTACCCAAGAAGCACAAACCAACCTCTCTTGTCCCATCTGCAAGCCTTTTTATGTGCTGTACTTGAGCGTAGATCTCATAACTATCTTTCGCTAAATCATATAGTCTCAACTTGCGAGGCATACGCATTGATAGATGTACTATTATCCCTTTTTCTACAGGGGTCTGGAGCTTGATGCATACACCAAACGCAGAAGCGTCTACAGTTTGACACGCTTCCCGAAACTTTTCGCCACTTATTGACTTACCAATCACTTGGACTGGAATAGAAACTTTTAACCTCGGACGCAAGCGCTTCTCTGTCATCACAACCCCAAAAATTATTAACTATTTGCTGAGACAAAGTAGGTAGATGGTACATTAGCACAAAAACTTTATCAATATTGCATTTAAGAAAAATATAGCTGCATGCTGTAGTAAACCAGCTAGAGTTTTTAGCTAAAGAATTAACATTTAACCAACATCTATATCAGTACTCTATTCGGAAACTGTGAAATCTTCCTGAGAATTCAAGTACTGTCTCACCTAAGCTGGTTACTTGAGCATGATATGGTCCGGCTGCTAACTCTTTTTTGAAATCTTCCATAGCATCTCTTGACCCTTCCGCAACAACTTCTACCTCTCCGTTAGGAAGATTTCGTACAAAGCCACTTATCTGGTGAGCTGCGGCAGCTCGCATGGTGAAGTATCGATAACCTACACCTTGTACTCTGCCGCTTACTAAAAATCTGCGCGCAACTTGCATAAAACAGACAGAAGAGTGTTTTAAGCAACACTCAAAAACTGAACTTTAGTGGTGATCGGGGCGAGTGGATTCGAACCACCGACCTCACGGTCCCGAACCGTGCGCTCTACCAGGCTGAGCCACGCCCCGTTATTGCTATGTTTGGAAAAGCTAAGTATATGTTTTTGTCTCAAGCTGTCAAGAATTTTGTCTTTCCATCCAAATGCCTCAAAGACCTTGTGAGTTTCTTTCTAAGAAGACTTTTTAACCTGTCTTGCTACAGAACCGAGTTTGTGTTATAAAGCCGACTCTGTCAGCACTACCATAGACCTCCCTATATTTGAAAGGAATATTTTATGGATTTTGTTCATAAGTTTCAGTTGATGGATGTTGCAGGCATAAACAGAGCTCTTTCGCGTGTTGCATCTGAGATAGTAGAACGTAACCGTGGAATAGAAGGGCTAATGATAGTTGGCATTCGCCGTCGCGGAGTACCACTAGCTGAACGCATAGCCGACAAGATTGCAGAACTTGAAGGAAGTCGCCCTCCAGTTGGAACACTTGATATCACTCTCTACCGTGATGACCTATCTACAGTAGACATTAAGCCTGTTGTTCAAGGAACAGAACTCCCAGACAAAGTTGAAGGCTGTACTATAGTTCTTGTTGACGATGTTCTTTATACTGGGCGTACAATCCGTGCTGCTTTAGATGAACTGATGGACTTTGGCCGTCCTCGTCGTGTTCAACTTGCAGTCTTAGTTGATCGTGGACACCGTGAGCTTCCAATACATGCCGATTATGTTGGTGAGAAAATCTCTACAAAACAATCAGAAATAGTTAAAGTAATGCTAGAAGGCTATGATGATGTTGAGCAAGTAGTAGTAGTAGAGACACCTAAACAGTAACCTTTTAAAATTGGCAAGTTTGGATGAAAAAGAGTGGCATTACATCGCAAAAATCTTCTTGGAATTCGTGAACTCAGCATAGACGAGATACTAACAATTCTCGATACGGCAGAAGCTTTTAAGGAGATATCTCGTCGCCCTATTAAAAAAGTTCCTACACTTCGTGGTCGTACAGTAATAAATCTTTTTTTTGAATCTTCCACCCGTACTAGAACAAGCTTTGAAATAGCTGCAAAACGCCTTTCTGCTGACACTATAAATATTTCTGTTTCTACAAGTAGCGTTACTAAAGGTGAAACTTTGCTTGATACTGCACGTAATCTTGAAGCTATGGTTCCAGATGCCATAGTCATAAGACATTCATCTGCTGGTGCTCCTCACCAACTTGCTACTATTTGCAAAACTTCAGTTATAAATGCAGGTGATGGAGCCAACGAGCATCCAACGCAAGCATTACTTGATGCTCTAACAATAAGAAATCATAAAGGAAGAATAGAAGGTCTACAGATTGCAATTATTGGTGATATATCACATAGTCGTGTAGCCAGATCCAATCTACATCTTTTGACGAAACTTGGTGCACAGGTTCGAGTAGCAGGTCCAGCAACCTTAATTCCTCCAAGCTTTGACAAAATTGCAGAAGGATCTTCTGGAAGCGTTGTTACAACAACTTCTATTGATGAAGCCATAGATGGAGCCGATGTTCTATTGATGCTGCGCGTTCAGCTTGAACGTGAAGCGTCTGCCTTTTTCCCTTCCCTACGCGAATATTCCTATTTCTACGGCCTAACAGCAAAAAGGCTTCAAAAAGCAAAAAAAGATGTGATAGTAATCCATCCAGGTCCTGTAAATAGAGGTGTAGAAATAGCCTCAGACGTAGTCGATGGACCTTACTCACTTATTTATGAACAGGTTACAAACGGAGTGGCAGTAAGAATGGCTGTGCTCTATCTATTGATGGGAGGCAGTCAGAGCGAAGCAGTAAGAGAGGTAAACCGATGAAACTTCTGATTAAAAATGGGTTGGTAGTTGATCCTGCACAGCACCTGGAGCAGACCGCCGACATACTTATTCAAGACGACAAGGTTGCAGCAGTCTTTCCTACAATACATGTACAAGATGCAGAAATCTTTGATGCTACTGGACTTGTAGTTGCTCCTGGCTTCATAGATCTACACGTGCACCTTCGCGAACCAGGACGAGAGGATAAAGAAACAATAGAAACAGGGGCAAGAGCTGCTGCTGCAGGTGGTTTTACTTCCATATGCTGCATGCCTAACACAAAACCTGTTAATGACAACGCCACTGTTACTCGTTATATAATCGAAAGAAGCGTAGCAGCAGGCATTGTCAATGTATATCCTATTGGAGCTATTACTAAAGAATCCAAAGGCGAGCGTTTGGCAGAAATAGGCGAAATGCGGGAAGCAGGTATTGTTGCTATATCAGATGATGGACACCCTGTTCCAAATTCTATGGTAATGCGGCGTGCAATGGAGTATGCAAAAACCTTCTCTTTACCAGTAGTAGATCACTGTGAAAACAAAGACCTAGCAGCAGGTGGTGTAATGAATGAAGGATTCTATTCAACACTACTTGGTTTGAAAGGACTTAACCACCTAGCAGAAGAAGTCGATGTAGCTCGCGACATACTACTTGCTAAAGAGACAGGTGCTCATCTACACATTGCACACATGAGTACTGCTGGATCAGTCCAACTCATACGAACAGCAAAAGCTTGTGGAGTCAATGTTACCTGTGAAGTTACTCCACATCATTTTACACTTACAGATGCTGCAGTAGAAAACTTTGACACCAAC